>CAYRCP010000029.1:0-14374 GCA_964422755.1 uncultured Bacteriovoracaceae bacterium
TACCAGGTAAACCGTGCAAGGAATAAGGCCTTTTTTAAATAACGGGGCTTGAGAATATGAAGATTTCGTTATGATTGACAGGTCAGGGGAGTTATCCGGATGATAAAGAATATCGGGATCATAGGCGTCGGCGGTGTCGGTGGATATTTCGGCGGAAAGCTCTGCCGATTGCTCGACAGCCCCCGCGGTTTGAACATTTATTTCATTGCCAGGGGCGCTCACCTGGACGAAATCCGCAATAAAGGTCTGTATCTGAGCATTGCTCAGGAAGGAGATTTTCTCTGCACGCCAACGCTGGCCACAGACAACTTTGATGATCTGCCTGTCCTGGATGTATGTCTGTTGTGCATCAAGTCATATGACTTGATTGGCGTTTTAGATCACCTCAGGAACAAAATCGCTAACACCACGTATATTATCCCCTTACTAAACGGCGTCGACATCTACGAGAGGATCAAAGACAACATGCCGGACGCCATTGTGTTCCCGGCATGTGTGTATATCGGCACACAGATCGAAGAGCATGGAAAAGTCACCCAGAAAGGAGGGGCCTGTACCATCCTGTTTGGAAAAGACCCCTGCTATCCCGACCTCGTTCCGGCAGCATTGTTTGATCTTCTTGAACAGTGCACTATCAGATATACCTGGTATGACAATGTGTTGCCCGAGATTTGGAAAAAATATATCTTTATTGCCGCCTTTGGTCTGGTAAGCGCAGGCTATAATAAAACCGTCGGCGAGATCATGGAATCCGAGGATCTGGGCCGCCATGTGCGCTCTATCATGAAGGAAATCGTTGCCCTGTCTGAGAAAAAAGGGCAAAGGCTTCCTGGTACAATCATAGACGATACGTTCAGCAAAGGTCTCACCTTTCCCTATGAGACCAGGACCTCTTTTCAACGGGATATCGAAGATTCACGTAAAATGGATGAACGGGATCTGTTCGGTGAGACCATCCTGCGCCTGAGCGGGTCTTACGGTACAGATGCCTCGATAACCCGGTTGATGCATGAAAAAATACAAAAACTGAAACCCTGAAACATGACAGGCCCGTCAGCGTGCCGTGCGAATCCCTTGCTCCAGCGAAGCTTCTCGTTATATATTGTGGTACTGTATATGAATAGATCGATCTTCCACAAAAGTGTATACCTTCATGAATATGAAGATCTATCCATGGTTGTTTTTATACCAGTGATTCGCAAATACAAGGAACGCTGAGGTCAATATGGCACACAGAGAAGTGCGTACCATCGAGGCCATGATAGAGCTCTACTGTCATGACATCCATAACATGAAATCAGGGCTGTGTCCTGAATGCTCCAAGCTGCTGGAGTATGTCCGTTCTCGTCTGGACAAGTGCCCGTTTAAGGAGAATAAGCCTGTGTGCGCCAAATGCCCGGTACATTGCTACAAACCGGATATGCGCGAGAAAATTCGCCTGGTAATGAAGTATTCAGGTCCCCGCATGCTGCGCCGTCACCCTTTTCTGGCCCTGGCTCATCTGATCAAGGGCATGAGAAAAGTCCCTTCAGTGAAAAGAAGGAATCGCTGAATGAAAGAGTCTCCTGTTGAACATTTAACATATCCAGCACGTTCAGGATGGATTATCCTTACCATGGTCGTGATCGCAGTAACCATGCTGCCCGGATTCAACCACGGCATATGGAAACCCGATGAGCCCCTCGTGGCAGGCATCAGCGCTGAGATGGCACGAACAAGAGACTTTGTCGTCCCCCGCCTCAACGGGGAACCGTTCCTTGAAAAGCCGCCTCTTTACTATGCGGTTGGCGCAGTTTCAGGCATGATCTTCTCCCCTGATAACGAGGGATCATACCGCCTGGTATCGATCATGTTCTCTCTGCTCTCCCTGCTTATGACATTCGCCATTGTCCGGCGCAGATCAGGGGTCCTCGCAGGTCTGCTTGCCTCCGGGATTCTGGCGAGTTCCTGGCAGTTCTTCATGGTATCGAGGTGGATCCAGGTGGACAGCGCCCTGACCTTCACGGTGACCTTTTCGCTGTTTGCCTATCTGCGGCTGAAAGATGGCAATTCACGCATGGATGCTGTCCTTTTGGGGGTTGCCCTCGGGCTGTCCTTCCTGGTCAAGGGTTTTGTCGGCCCGGCCATCCTTGCAGCCATGATCCTGGGCGACATGATCTTCAAGCGCGATTTCACCGTGATCAGGGGAATGAATCCCGTAATCATCGGTTTTTTCACCTGTATCATCATTATCCCCTGGACTATTGCGCTCTATTTTCATGGCGGCTGGCCCTTTGTCAGGGAAGTGCTGGTGGTGAACAATATCATGCGCTTCCTCGGTCTTTCCGAAGGTGCAGCCCTTGGTCACCAGCACGGGTTTTTCTATTATCTGAGCAGCCTACCCAGGAATCTCGTCCCCTGGACGCTCATATTTATTCCGGTTGTTGTTTCCGGGGTGAAAAACATCAGAAAAGACCCTTATGGAATCCTTTTCATTGCACCGTTTATCCTCTTGAGCATCTCAAGTACAAAGCGCTCGGTATATCTCGCACCCCTGTATCCGGTAATGGCGTGCATGATCGCACACTGGATGAGCTACGGTGAAAAGAAACCCTGGGAGAATGTATGTATCAAAGTCACCTGGGGGCTGGCCGTCATCGGTTGTCTTGCCCCTGCCCTGGGTATATTTTTGCACCGGCCTGTCCTCGGCATTATTATGGCCGCTCTCTCCACAGGCTTTCTCTTCACCCTCAGGCGGGGGGCTGTTTTTCCCCGGGCGCGGGAGCTCGCCCTTGTCCTGGTGACGTGCATAGCCCTGAGTACAACCATGACTGTCTACTTCAGCTATATGACGCCCAAAGAGGATTACCTGGACTTTACCCGTGCTGCTCTGGCGAGAGCCCAGGGATCGGATATTATTATTTATCTCGGGGAGGACGAGATCCTCGAAGGCATCTTCCCCATGGTTTCGGGAAAGGGCTATGCCGTAACAGATTCAAGCGAGGAACTCGTCAAAGGCATGTATGCCTGGGTTGATAAGAGAGATCGCAACAGGAAACAGCTTTCGGATAAAGGAACGGTGGAAATCCTTTTAGACCAGGAGGTGGGGACTAAAAAGGCCTACCTGGCTTTGTTTGAACCAAAGCCCAAAGAGGAATAACCTGCTGAACACAAATAATTCGTCCGCACCCCGGGCCTGCATTATCTGAGAAACGAATACGCTGAAGAACCTTTTCAGCGCAGTGATGTTTTTCTCTCGGCGAAAGGAGGGTGAAGAAGAATGAAGGTTTTAAAGGTGCTGCTCATTGGGGTTCTGCTTTTGCAGGCAACAGCGTCAATCGCGGCAGCACAAAACTGGTATCTCGGTGCCCAGCTGGGCCAGGCACTGCTGCTCGGTGATTCAAGAGACAGGGTCGATGACGGTATATCCTGGGGGATGTTCGGGGGATACCGGGTAAACTCTCATGTGCGCCTGGATGCCGCACTCCTGTACTCCAGCCACGACGACGAGGTCCAAGACCCAGGGGACTATACCATCAATATCCTCTCCTTTACGTTCGGCCCCCTCTTCTCCACCGTGGTGAGAAGAAATGTCGAACTGTACGCCGGCGGCGGGCTCGGTATCTATGTCATCGATCTCACGTACAAACCCGAGGCACAGCCCGGCACGCCGAGAGATGAGACGGACGGGGAATCGGGCATCTATGCCTGTGCCGGGATGAACTTTCCCCTGAGAGAAAACAGGTATCTCGGAATCGATGTGAGATATCACCATGTTTTTGAAGATGAACTGCTCGAGGGCGACATGATCACCATGCTGGTCCGTCTGGGATTTGACCTGTGATCCATACACCCTTCAGCCATGTCCCTGCTGTTCAGCTTGACCTGTGTGAATGCGGCCTGTGCCGGACAGGGGGCCCTGCGAATCAAGGACCCCGGAGAAACCATAGGCTTTTCAGAGAATCTTTGCTATACTCGGTGGCGGTTATGTATTGGGTATAAAAGGAGGATTTTTGTGAACAATCAGGAAAATACAACGCAGGCACATCCTGCGCAGATTGAACTGGCACGCATTTTTACTTCTGTCCGGCTCTTCGGCCCGCCCATGAGCGATCACCTCATGGAACTGGTCTGTCATCTCTTCAGTCCGGAGGAGGCGGAGCTGGCAAAACACCTGCCCTTCTACCTGCCGGGCTCCCTTGCTAAAATCGCCCGCAGGGCCCGCAGGCATCCTCACGAGATCACCCACCTCCTCGCTACCATGGCACAAAAAAAGGTGATCTACGGATCCGAAAAGGGGTACTGCCTGATGCCGCTGATCCCCGGCATGTTCGAATACCTGCTCATGGACGGCAGTGAAACGCCCTGGCACAAAAAGTACGGACAACTCATAACCGCGCTGTTTGAGACCGGTTATACCCGCGGGTACTCTACCACATCTTCTCCCGTAATCCGCAATATCCCTGTTCAGACCGCCATTGAACCTACAAACCGCATTGTTGACAGCGACCTCATGTCCGAGATGATCGCCTCTCATGAAAAACTCGCCGTGCTCAATGTCTGCCAGTGCAGGCAGTCAAACCTGTTTTCCGGACATGAGTGCAGCCGGTCCGGTCCTGAAGACGGCTGCCTGATGTTTGGCAGCTTTGCCGAAACATCGGTGCAGAATAACAGCGGGCGTTTTGTGAGCAGGGAAGAGATGCACGATATTGTCCGGGACAGATGGGAGAAAAACCTCGTCTTCTTCTCAGCCAATGTCGAGCCGTCAAGCCCTAATGCCATCTGTACCTGCTGTGACTGCTGCTGCCACTATATGAAGGCCGTCAACCTGTTCGGCGGCGGCGTGTCCCTGGCGCCGCCGCACTTTCTTGCACACATCGACGAGGCCCTGTGCAACAGCTGCGGAAAGTGTGTCAGGGTCTGCAACACGCACGCGCATGCACTGCAGGACAAGAAGCACACCTATGATGTGACCAAATGCATCGGGTGCGGACTGTGCTTGGATGCCTGTGCACAAAAAGCTGTCACCATGAGGGAAAACCCCGGCTACAAGCCTCCTTCCAAGAGCTGGATCCACCACAGCCTGAGGGTACTGCCGGCAAGTGTCATAGCCATCGTGCGGGCATCAGTGGGGCGAACCCGTTCGTAGCGATCCGCGGCCTGTGATGAAGACATGCACATGCCCGACGGGAGGAGTCTGTTGTGCTGATTTATCTTTTTATCATGATGCCGCTGGGATGAAAAAATGAACCTTCTCATCCGCGGGGGAAGCATTCCAGCCGGGTTCGGTGTTGACAGGACGTATGTCGATATCCTTGAGGATTTCTTGAGACCCAGGGGTGTAGAACTCATAAACCGGTCACGACGTACTGATACGTCCTTTGACGGGATCGGGACATTCTATGAAGATATCGATCCATACCGGCCCGAGATCCTTTTGATCCACTTCGGTATCGATGATGCCTTCTTCCCGGTCTATCGCTCCGAATTCAAGGAGAACCTGGTGCGTATAGTTCGTCTGGCAAGGCAACGTTTCAATCCTGTTATCCTGCTTGCAACCTCCCATACATTCGACAACCCGTATGACATGGATGCGATCTACATCTACTACCGCACTATCCGGGAGGTCGCCCTCGACCTGGGCTGCGAGATGATCCCCATCCACACCTTCTGGGCAGGACATCTCCTGGAGAAGGGACTGAAAAATCCCGAACTGGTCCAAAGCGATGACCGCTATCCCAATGAAAAAGGACATGAACTCTTTGCACAAGCCATCATACCAAGGCTCGAGAGATTGATCCCGCCTGTTGACCGGCACTAGCGAGAATACATTTGCCCTCAATCCCTGCTTTGGTATAGGGAACCCCTATGACTTACACCATACGAGATGCAGATTTTTCAGATACCGCGCTCATTACAGCGCTTATCCGGGGATCGTTCGAGGATGTGGCGGTACGCTTCGGCCTGACGGAAGACAACAGCCCCAGACACCCTTTTTACTGTCACGATGAATGGATTGTTTCGGACATGGAAAAGGGCGTGCGCTACTATGTGCTGGAAGCAGACGGTACTCCCTGCGGGTGCGTAGCCCTGGAATATGCCAGCCGCAAAAAGTGCTACCTCGAGAGGCTCGGTGTCCTGCCTGCCTACCGGAAAAGAGGATACGGCACAGCGCTGGTCGATCATGTACTCGAGATCTGCAGAAAAAACGGCACGGATCTTGTTCAGATCGGCATTATTGCGGCAGATACCAACCTTTGCACCTGGTATGAATCCCAGGGGTTCAAGGAAACCCATACCGCCACCTTTGCCCACCTGCCCTTTGAAATCTCCTTCATGGTCAGGGTGTTAAAGCAAAAACTATTGCGGTAACCTGACCGGCAATCGATGAATAATCCCGCCTGAACAGGCAGGATTATTCATGCCAGATCTTTTACGACCTACTCATATACCTTTTCTTCTTCCTCGCAGGCATTCACGGCATCTGCTTCCACATCTCTTACCTCCTCTTTCGAGAGAACCTTGAAGTATTCCTTGTACCATTCATTCTGGATAATGAGCTGCATGATCTCGTTGGAGCCCACCCAGATCATGGAAAGCCTGATGTCTCTCACGATCCGCTCGAGGGGATACACATTGGTATAGCCGATGCCTCCTACCACCTGCATGCACTTGTTTGCAATTTCCCAGGCGGTTTCCGTGACAAATTTCTTGCTCTGGGAGACCATCCGCCGGACGCGTCCGGGATGCACCTTCCCCGAATCCACGGCAAGGCAGGTGGAATATACCATGGAGCGTGCAGCATCGAGCTGCAGGGCACAGTCTGCCACCTTGAAACCCACGGCCTGGAATGCCTGAATGGGCATACCGAAAGCCTTTCTCTTTGAAGTGTAGCGGGTCGCAATCTCTATGGCCGGGCGTACCGAGCCGACAGTCATTGCTGCCGTGCCGAGCCGTTCGGGAATCATCATACGCACGAAAACATCGTAGCCGCCGTTGATGCCGTTCAAGGCATAGCGCTGCGGCACGCGCACATCTTTAAGCATGAGCCTTCCGGCCCCGCCCCCGCGAACCCCCATCAGTCCGTAGATGTATTTCGATTCAACACCGTCTGTTCTCGGCACCATAAATGCCGTCATGCGCCTGTGCGGCGGTGCATCCGGGTCTGTTACCGCATACACGAGAAACCAGTCCGCACCTTCGGCGCCGACAATGAAGCGCTTCTGCCCATTGATAATCCAGTCGTCGCCATCTTTAGTCGCATAGGTGGTGGCCCCGAAGAAATCAGACCCGCCCCTCGGCTCGGTGAGCCCTTCTGCAGCAAAGGTCTCTCCCTTGAGCAGCGGGACTACGACATTCTGCTTCAATTCTTCATTCCCGAACTCGCAGATGGCTTCACATACGATATCCGCACCCACGCCCCACAGGCAGGCCAGGGAATAGCTGGCAACACCGATCTCCTCTGCCACAATGGCATCATCCACCCAAGAAAGCCCTCTGCCGCCGTATTCTTTTGGCAGCCTGATGCCCAGCAGGTTTCTCCTCCCGGCCTCGGCAAGATATTCATGCGGGAACTGGATCTTTTCCGCATCCATATCCAGAATCAGCTGCCTGGGCACCCATTTCGTAAACGCCCTGGCTTCGTCTCTCAGTTTTTTCTGTTCGTCTGTCATGATATAATCAAACATAGCCGCCCTCCTGATATAACAGTATGTTTTATACTACTCTTATTTTTGTTATATTTTCAAGAAAATTTGTTCCTGCTCAGGTTATTATCCTGCAGGGGCAGTAAAACCTGAAAAGACACTGACTGATTCTCCCCCATCGGGGGAAGGAGGAACAGCCGGGCTATTATCAAGCAATACGGGTCTGTTTTCTATACGCACCCAGCGCATTTCTTTCAGGACACCTTCACCCGTCTGCCTATCCACCTGAGAAATTACGAATATTTCGCCTTGCATTTTTGTCTCACCTTGAAGATGATACAGCAAAGGTTGATAATGGGGAGTTGATCATCAGATGGGATTCAAGGAGATTGGAAGAAAGATTCAAAAGGCTCGGGAAGAAAAGGGTATGACCCAGGTGGATCTATCCGGGTCGCTCGGCATAACCCAGGCGGCCCTGTCCAATTACGAACTGGGAAAGCGCAGGCTCTATCTCCACCAGATTGAGCAAATAGCAGGCCTGCTGGGCAAAAACCTGAATTTTTTCATTTCTGAAGAGCCTACAGTCCAAGAACCTCCCTCCCCGGGCAAGACTATCCGGGAAAAGGAGACAATCCTCTCACGGGTATCCCGGTTGAATCCCCGCGAGCTCTCCTCCCTTGCCGATTATCTTGATTACCTTGAATGGAGAAGCAACCATGGCGCAGATGAATAACGCACAGAGGGAACTCCAAAGCTCGGCAGAGCGTTTTGCCCGCGACAACAGCGCTCTTTTGAGCGGAGGCGGCGACAGAATTGAACAGGCGCGGGGGCTCCATGCTGCATATGCAAAAAAGGGATACCATGCTCTTTTGATCCCTGAGCAATGCGGTGGACGAGGGCTTGACTACACGAGCACAGGGATAGTCTATGAAACGCTCAGCTACCATCTGCCGGGCACGCTGCACGCACCCATTACCACTGCCCACTGCGTTGAAATGATAAAATGCGCCCCCCCCGGCGCCCTCCAGAATACCTGTTTAAACAGTATTGCCACAGACGGTCTGGCCGTGGGATTCTGTCTGACTGAAGATTCTGCGGGATCGGATATCACCGCCATATCCACCACTGCACACAAAACCCCACAGGGCTACGTGCTGAAAGGAAATAAGAGCATCGTCATCAATCACGCCATCGCATCATTCCTTATCGTTTTTGCAACCATCTCCCCGGAAAAAGGCCGCGCAGGGATTAATGCCTTTGTCATTGACCCCGGGCTTGACGGGATAGAGCTGTCTGATCCGTATGAGGTGGACGGTTTTGCCGGAAGCGTCATGGGAGAGGTCATCCTCGACGATGTGCTCATTGATACGGATTGCCTGCTGGGAGAAGAGGGTAGCGGCTATTTTCTTTTGATGGAAACCCTGGACAAGGGCAGGCCCCTTGTTGCTGCAAGCTGCACAGGCTCGGCACACAGGGTCTTCGATATCATCGTCAAGTATACAAAGGACAGACATCAGTTCGGCAAAGACCTTTTTTCCTTCCAGGGGGTATCTCTGCCCCTTGCGGAGCATGCCACCAGGCTGCAGGCATCGAGGCTGCTCTACCTCGATGCGCTGAAACGCATAGATGGCGGCCAGTCCTTTTCCATGGAGGCTTCCATGGCCAAACTCTTTGCCGGCCAGACCCTTACCGACATCGCATCGTTCGGCATGGATATCCTCGGATACCGCGGCATTGTTCAGCGCTGCCTGGTCCAGCAGGTTTACCATGACGCTCAGCTTATGAAATCCATTGACGGCACCGGCAATGTGCAGAAGATGGTAATCGCTTCCCAGTTATAGGTTTGCGAGCGTGAATCCCCCCCGCACCACCAGAGGATATCTGTGCGTCATGACCGCTGCACTGATGTGGGCTTCTTCCGGCACAGCGGGAAAGGCCCTGTTTCTCTCGGGAATGGCCCCGTTTGACCTCATCCGGATCAGGGTCACCCTCTCGGCACTATTCATCCTGATTTCATTGAGTTTTTTCTCCCGGTCACTGCTCAAGATACGCATGAAAGACCTTTATTATTTTCTTGTCCTCGGAGGCGGCGTCATGGCGCTCTCCCTGAGTTCGTACTTCATGGCAATCAGCAAAATCCAGGTAGCAGCCGCTATTCTCCTGCAGTACATGGCTCCTTCTCTGATTGCCCTGTATTCCATATGTTTCTGGAAAGAAAAACTCTCGACATCCAAACTCCTCGCCCTTGTTCTGTCTCTTTCCGGCTGTTATCTCGTGGTGGGCGGCTACAATCTCGCCCTCTTACAGATGAACACGGCCGGTATTCTGTGGGGGCTCGCCTCTGCAGTAGCCTTCGCCTTATATTCCCTGCTGGGAGAAAGGGGCATGCACCGGTACAATCCATGGACCGTTCACTTCTATGCACTCTTGTTTGCCGGCGTTACCCTGAACTTCATCCAGGAACCCTTTCAGTATCTCCGGGCCAGCTATTCCCTGACCCAGTGGATGTATAGCCTGTACATTGTTATCTTCGGGACCATCCTTCCCTTCGGCCTGTACTTTGTGGGCATCAGCCATATCCGTTCAACGAGAGCAAGCATTACCGCAACGCTCGAACCAATATCAGCAGCTGTTTTCGCGTACGTATTCGTGGGAGAGATGCTGCAGCCTTTCCAGGTCTTCGGCGGAGCATGTGTCATCATTTCCATCGTGCTCCTTCAATGGCAGAAAGAACATGATGAACTCTCTCCGGAAATCATCCGCAGACAAAAGAACCTGACTAAAGGCAACCACCGGGAATAATCCGCTTCCATGGAGGGTGCAACCACGGCCTTTATGCATGCTGATCAGCATGCATAAAGTATCGTCTCAGGGTTTGAAACTGTTACCCATGTCCTGAGCTAAAACTGTTACCTATGTCCTGACCTATTCAACCTATTCAGTCCTGACCTGTTCTCCTTTCACTGTTCACTGTTTACACTTTACTTCTGCACTCCGGTACCCCGACTCCCGCAGACCATCCCCTTGACATATTATATATTTCGTGTAAGAACTATTCGTATAGTAATTATTCGTTCAGGAACTATATTCCTGCACCATAACATGAGGAAACCATCCCAATGAGAAGAGATCTGACATCAACACCCCCGGTATCTGCTGAAAGAACGGATACAGATGCATCATCACCCGCAGCACAGAACATCTCGACACCCGAGATCTCTCACGCACTCCTGGGCCTTACCGTAAGCGACGAGACCGACGCCTCCAATGCCCCGGAAAATGAACCTGCCGGGAACGAAAATTACGATTTGCGGATTCTCATGGCCCTGCGCCGGATCATGCACTTTTTTGATACCTATTCCCGAAGGCTTGCGGTAGAGCATAATATAACCGGACCCCAGTTGATCTGCCTCTATTCAATTGTTGCAAAAGGTCCATTGACGCTCTCCGCTCTCGGAAAACGGGTGAGTCTCAGCATGAGCACGGTCAACGGCATCGTAGATCGGCTGGAAAACAAAAACCTCGTTCTCAGGGAAAGGAAAGACAAAGACCGCCGCAAGGTGATCATCACCGCGACGCAGGCCGGCATTTCGCTGGCTTCCAGTGCTCCGCTGCCCCTTCAGGACAGACTTTCCCAGGCCATAGCAGACCTCCCGGATCTGGAACAGGTTTCCATCGCCCTTTCTCTGGAGAGGATCGTGAATATGATGGAAGACAAGTCATGATAAGAATATGTGCAGCGGCACATTCGAAATCCGCAACACCATTTTACTGAATCAGGAACTCTCAACAGCGCCTTGGCCAAACCCGTTTCAAGACATGATCAGTACGGAGCGCCATGCAGCAAAAACACAAATAAAATTCCTATTGGAGAAAGCCAGATGGAACATAAGATCGTCGTAAAAGAGCTCTACAAGATATTCGGATCACACCCGGAGAGGGCCATCAAACTCCTCAAGGAAGGCAAGTCCAAAGACGAGATCCTGGAAAAAACCGGCCAGGGTGTAGGCGTCGCAGATGTCTCCTTTCATGTGGATGAGGGCGAGATCCTGGTTATCATGGGCCTGTCCGGCAGCGGAAAGTCCACCCTGGTCAGATGCCTGAACCGGCTGATCGAGCCCAGTTGCGGTCAGGTCCTCCTGGAGGGAACCGATGTCACCAAGCTGAAGAAAGAAGAGCTTCGCGTGCTTCGGCAGACGCGCTTCGGCATGGTTTTCCAGCATTTTGCCCTGTTCCCGCGCCGCACCGTAATCAAGAATGTGGAATATGGACTGGAAATACAGAAAGTCGACCCCAAGATACGCGAAGAACGAGCCCTGAACGCGCTGGAGCAGGTCGGGCTGAAGGGATGGGAATATTCTTACCCCGCGCAGCTCAGCGGAGGCATGCAGCAGCGGGTAGGCCTGGCAAGGGCCCTGGCCCTTGACCCGGACATCATGCTCATGGACGAGGCCTTCAGCGCACTGGACCCCCTCATTCGCCGGGACATGCAGGACGAGCTCCTGAAACTACAGGAAAAGATGCACAAAACCATCATCTTTATCAGCCACGATCTCGATGAAGCGCTCAAGCTGGGCGACAGGATCATACTCATGAAGGACGGGTATATCGTTCAGGAGGGTACAGCCGAAGAGATCCTGACAAATCCAGCCACCTCCTACGTGGAAAAATTTGTCGAAGACGTGGACATCTCCAAGGTGATCACCGCCGAGACCGTCATGAAAAATCCGGGCGAGACAGCGAGCTATGCCCACGACGGACCCAAGGCTGCCTTGTGGAAGATGAAGCAGGCGGGCATATCGAGCATATTCGTCCAGCACAAGGGCAGGCTCAAGGGTATTGTCTCTGCTGATGATGCAGCCTCGGCACTGAAAAACGGCGACAAGGATCTTACAAATATCGTGCAACCGGATATTCAGAAAATCCCGCCTGATACCCCGGCCAATGATCTCTTCCCGCTCCTGGTAAATAACAGCTGCCCCCTGGCTGTCGTGGATGATGAAGATCACCTGCTGGGCGTTATTGTGAAAGGAGCCCTCTTGGCAGTGCTTTCAGAAGGAGTGCAAAATAATGGACCATATTAGAATACCGATAGGAAAATCGATCGAGTATGTGATCGAGCTGATCACCGAACATTTTTCTTTCGCCACCAAGGCGTTTGCAGACGTCACGGAAAACATAATCCGCTTTTTAGTGGACGGCATGATGTTTTTTCCCCCGTGGGCACTTATCCTCTTCTTCACGATTCTTGCCTGGTATCTCAGCCGCAAAAAAGGTATTGCGCTGTTTACCATCGTAGGGCTCGCCCTGATCTGGAACATGGGCCTGTGGGCACCGACCATCAGCACCATTGCGCTGGTTCTGATATCCACGCTCATCGCGATGCTAATCGGGCTTCCTCTGGGAATCCTCTCCGCGCTGAATACTTCGGCATATAAGATCATCATGCCGATTCTGGATGTCATGCAGACCATGCCCGCATTTGTCTATCTCATCCCCGCAATCCCGTTCTTTGGTCTGGGCCCGGTGGGTGCGATCTTTTCCACCGTGATCTTCTCCATGCCGCCGGCCATCAGGCTCACCTGCCTCGGCATCAAACAGGTGCCTGTTGAACTCGTGGAGGCAGCCGATTCCTTCGGGAGTACGAGGAGCCAGAAACTCTTCAAACTGCAGCTTCCCATGGCCACGCCCACCATCATGGCCGGCATCAACCAGACCATAATGCTCGCGCTTTCCATGGTGGTAATCGCGGCAATGATCGGCGCAAAAGGCCTCGGCGGTGAAGTCTGGAAGGCTATCCAGAGACTGGAACCGGACAAAGGATTCGAAGCCGGCATTGCCATCGTGATTGTGGCCATCATCCTCGACAGGATCATGCAGACGGTCGGGGGCGGTCAGAAGACGGCATAACCGATACTCAATAAAACTCTATGAGGGAGGAAGTATGAAAAAATTAAGTTACACTGTCCTAATGGCGCTCTTTCTTATTTTAGCGGCTGCACCGGGAGCATTCGCCGGTAAAGACAAGGTTGAACTCGCCTATGTCGAATGGTCTTGCGCCACAGCAAGCATCAATGTGGTCAAGGCGGTATTGCAGGAAAAGATGGGCTACGATGTTGAAATAACCCCGGTAAGTGCGGCCGCCATGTTTCAGGCCATTGCCACCGGAGACATCGACGGAATGACTACGGCATGGCTGCCGATAACACATGCCCACTACATGGAAAAAATGAAGGGCAAGGTTGTCGATCTCGGCACGAACTGTCCGGGTGCGGGCGTGGGGCTCGTGGTGCCAACCTATGTAACCATCGACTCCATAGATCAAATGAATGCTTATGCCGACAAGTTCAACGGCCAGATAACCGGGATCGATCCGGGTGCCGGCATCATGAGTATGACGGAAAAGGCCCTAAAGGAATACAACCTCGACAAACTCGAACTCATGGAAGGTTCCGGGGCGATCATGACCGCCGTGCTCAAGGATAAGATCAAGAACAAAGAGTGGGTAGTGGTTACCGGATGGACCCCGCACTGGAAATTCGCCCGATGGGATCTGAAATACCTGAAAGATCCGAAGGGGATCTACGGCGGAGAAGAGGAAATCCGTACCATCGTCCGCAATGGCCTGGACAAGGATATGCCTGAAGTCTACGCATTCCTCGACAAGTTCAACTGGACACTGCCGGACATCGGCCAGGTCATGGGCTGGAACGCAGACGGGGCAGATCCGTATGAATCAGCCAAAAAAT
>CAYRCP010000030.1:0-14168 GCA_964422755.1 uncultured Bacteriovoracaceae bacterium
GTTGTTCAATGGGAGTAAATTCTCTGCCCTCAACCTTCATCGATCCGCCGCCTCTACCGCCGAAAAAGCTGTCGATGAGTGCGAATACGAGCTTGGTCTCAAGAACGATCAGGGCATTGCC
This sequence comes from uncultured Bacteriovoracaceae bacterium, assembly GCA_964422755.1. GTDB lineage: Bacteria > Desulfobacterota > Desulfomonilia > UBA1062 > UBA1062 > DSAD01. The sequence continues at coordinate 122 of CAYRCP010000030.1, forward strand.
GCGCAATGGTTCTACGCGAATGATGTGAATGCTCGACGGCACAGGAAGCGATCTCATGAAATTACCGAATTTTAACGTATCGAGCGAGACAGGAGTGACATCAACCATTCTCCTGAGCATGCTCGAGAGCGTATTGCGGAAAAACCGTGCAAACCGGTCATTGATAGCATCCAGAGAAGGCATCCGCCCCCGAATAACCTTGTCCTGAGAGGCAAAGTCAAAAGGCTGCGCACCTTCCTCCTCATCAAATTCCAGGACATCTGTCTCTGTTTCGATATCTCCGCCGACGACACCCTTTAACAGGGCATCGACTTCATCCTGGCTAAGAATCTGTCCCATCTCTGCTCCTTACTGAACCACAAAATCGGAAAAATAGACCCGAAGAACCTTTCCGGAGGTCAGGTACTTGTTTACACTGTTTAAGATAGCTCTCTTCAGCGCCCTTTTCCCGGCTATGGTGGAAACATCATCAAATGCTTTGCTGGACAGCAGCATTATTATCTCGTCGCGAATCTGGGCAGACTTTCTATCAATCTCAGCACCGAGCAGTTCATTGCTGGTTTCCAGCTGCATAACCACCTTGAGATATCGCGTCCCCTGGGCATCGGTAAGATTCACGATAAAGGAATCCAATGATTTCATCGGGTTTGCATATCCCGGGCCTGGGACCGCTGCCTGTGACTGGGACGGCGCTGCCGCCGGCTGCCCGGATTTCGCCTGGGGAGCCAGGAACATGAAGTATCCCGCAGCTGCCCCGCCTATGAGCATCAGGACAAGCACGATAATCACTATGAGAACGACAGGGGACTTTTTCTTTACCGTCCTTGTTTCTGCTCTTACCTCGTTATTCTCTTCTGCCATGTGGGCCTCCTATAGCCTCTGTTTCAATAAAACGATCTCTACCCGCCTGTTCTTGCTCCGTCCCTGTTCAGTGGCATTTGCAGCAATGGGCCGGGTAGGACCGTAACCTGCTACGCCAAACCGGGTGGGGCTCAGACCGGAGATATACACAAAATAGTTGAGGATGTTGACTGAACGCCGCAAAGAGAGCCGGTACAACTCCTTTGTATCTCCCTGGTTATCCGTATGTCCTTCTATGGAAATCGTTGAATCGGTTTCTTTGAGCACCTGAGCAACACTGCTGAGAATTACTGCAGCATCGTCACTTATCTCTTCAGATCCTTTGGTAAAGAGGATATCGCCATTGATTAAAACAGCAAGCCCCCTGTTCGACTCTCTCACTTCCAGGATGTCCTTTCCTCTTCCCTGCAAACTTGCAATGCCTTTCTTTTCCAGAGAATTCAGTATGTTCCTGTTCAGGCTCAGTGAATCGATGAATACCTTCGGGGGGACAGTCTCGAACAGTGTCGGCAGTCCCTGAATCTCCTGGATCTCGGCGTATTCGAGAGGCCCCATGACTTCGTTGAAGAATCCGAACATCTCCTTGAGTGCTTTTGCATCCATCGAAGACATGGATATCAGCAGAACGAAGAACGTGATGAGGAGCGTCACCATGTCCGAGAATGTGGTCATCCACCCGTCTTTGTCCGGCAGTACGATATATTCGATATTTCTGTCTTTCTTTGCCATCACTGTTCTTCCAGATTGAATTTATATCCCTTGTACTGGAACGTATGTATCGGTTCGGACTTTGTTTGTTTGAGACTACCCAGATCAACATCACCGGGAAGATCACCCACGATCGTGATATCCACTCTTCTGTTGAGACCTCGGCCCTCTTCGGTATTGTTCGTGGTTATGGGACGCTGCGCACCCAATCCGTATGCACTCAGTCTCTTAGGCGATATGCCTTTGTCCGCCAGGGACGTCAGCACGGCCAGTGCCCTGGCGGCGGAAAGCGCCCAGTTGGAATAGAACGGCGCAGCCTCAAAAGGCACCGAGTCGGTATGCCCGGTAATGATAACATGGTTATCTACCTGGGAGAGCACCTTTACCAGTTTATCGATCACTTCATTGCTTTCAGTGTTAAAGGTGTCCGAACTCGGCTCGAAGAGCACGTTCGATTTCATGGTAATGGTGACGCCTATCGATCCTTTCGACACACCCATACCACTGATGACCCCGTTTTCAGCCATCGTTGCCCGTATCTTTTTGATATTCATCACGCTTTCTTTAATCGGGGCTGACTGGGGCAGCAGATCCAAACCTCTCACATCCCTGTACGGGCTTCTCCCGCCCGGGAGGATTCCAAAGCTACCCATCAGTGAGTTGAGCGCAAGCTTCTGTTTCCGGTCATCCTGCACCCCCATGGAGGTAAGAACGATAAAAAACGTGAGCAGAATAAGCATCAGCGAGGTAAACAAGGAGGCGGTAATATCCTTCTTGGGATTTACATATACCCGTTTCTTTTTTGCCATGCTAGCTTCTGCCCTCACCAGATCCCGTATCTCTCAGGCCGGGTGCCAGGTATGAGTGGAGTTTCCTCTCCACGATCCTGGGATTGTCTCCAGCGGAAATCGACATGATTCCTTCGATGATCATACCCTTCTCGAGCGCCTCTTCCTTGGAACGCATACCAAGCTTTCCAGCCATGGGAAGGGCGATCATGTTTGCGAGCAGCGAGCCATAAAATGTAGTGATCAAGGCAACAGCCATGGCAGGACCGATGGTGGAAGGATCCGACATGGACTGCAGCATCTGCACAAGGCCGATAAGCGTTCCGGCCATACCCATTGCAGGGGCATAGGCCCCTAGTGAATTGAGGATATCCGCGCCTTTGTTATGCCGCTGTTCGATGTGCTCGATCTCGGTTTCTAAGATCTCACGGATGGCCTGGGGTTCCAGACCGTCAATCACCAGCTCCAGTCCCTGCTTGAAGAATGCATCCTGGAGTTCGCCCGCTGCGCTTTCCAGTGCCAGTATTCCCTCCCTCCTGGCTCGCGTGGCGAAATCAACAAACGTAGGGATGAGTCCCTGGGCATCACGCGTCTGGGCCAGAAAAACGTTTTTGACCACCCCTGCAAGCCCGAGTACATCCTTTAAAGGATAATTGATGAAGATGATCCCGAAGGTTCCTCCCACAACAATCAAGAGGCTTGGTACATTTATGAACAGGCTCAGCGGTCCGCCGGACATGATACCCATCAGGATCATGCCGAATGCGAATACGACACCGATAATAGTTGCAAAATCCATATATGCCCCTTAAAAAAATATTCTTGGCTGGATAAAAGCAAGGGCTGTGCCACATGCCTTCAGGACATATAAGTTGTTTGTTTCCGGTATATTAGAGGTGGGAAGCCGTTGGATCACCGCCAACTAAGTCATAATATTGACACTTATAGGCACCTGGATGCCAGTAAACACCCAGGTGCCAGGAATAAGAGACTATCGTTTCAGGTTAATGAGTTCCTGGAGCATGGAGTCTACCGTGGTGATAATCCTGGAGTTTGCCTGAAATCCTCTCTGAGTGGAAATCATCCTGACAAACTCGGAGGCGATGTCCACGTTGGACTGTTCCAGGGAGTTGGGCGCGATGTTGCCAAGGCCGTTCTCGCCCGGGTGCCCGGTCATGGCATCGCCGGATGCACGGGTTGCAGCCCAGAGGTTTCCCCCTGCCTTGTTCAGGGCCTGATCGTTATTGAACTTGGCAAGGCCGACCCGGTAAAGGTACAGGATCTGGCCGTTGGAGTAGTTGCCCACCATGATGCCGTCGGTATCCACCGAGACGTTCTCTAAGAAACCGGTCCCGTAGCCGTCCTGGGTCTGGTAGATCGTGGTGGATGAGGATGCATACTGGGTGGATGTCAGTGCCTGGGGTTCCCAGGAAGAGCTCACGATGTTATTGGCTCCGGAGGTATCGATAGCATCGACGTTTGCAGCTCCGCCCGCAGACCAGGCTCCGCTCGTACTGCGGGTACCGAACTCAATGGAAATGGTCTGATCCACACCCGGCACGAACGATGCGGTGGCCTCGGGGTAGCCGTCCGTAGAAAAACTTGTGGCAGGCACCCAGCTTGCATTGGTATCAGGATCCCCGGTCCCGTTCCACACATAGGAACTCACCGAGTCAAGGGCACCACTCGCCGAGTCAAATGTCAATGTCCCCCTCATCAGGATACCCCGCGCCGAGCTCCCGGCAATCAGTCCGGCCCTCTCATCAGCAGCAGGGTCGCTCGTCACGATATATTCCCAGGTGTTGTCCGCGTCCACAGCTCCGTCATAGTACTCGCTCGTGGCGGAGTTCATCTTGTCGTAGTGGATAGTGACGTCATGGGAATTACCCAGTGCGTCGTAGACTCTGATGGCCGTCTGGTAGCCGTATGACGCATCTCCGATGGTCTCTGCCGCCGTGGCATCCCATGCACTGAAAAGGCTGTCCGAGTTTGAGGTGTCCGTTGAATCGAGATTGGTAATGGCCGCAATCTCTTCTGTCGCCTCAGGCGGTGAGGTGAATGCGCTCATCTGGATATCCTGCAGCGTGCCCATGTCGTTTCCGTCATCGTCCAGAGCCCAGCCCCGGGCCACATAACCGGCAGGGTTTACGAAATATCCGTCGGAATCGAACCGAAACTGTCCGGCCCTCGTGTAGTACTCGGTCTCGGACCCCTGAGGGGAAACAATGAAAAATCCATTGCCGCCGATGGCAAGGTCGGTGGCATTCGAGGTTGACTCGAAGGAACCCTGCTGAAACATGGTGTCGATCTCACTCAATGCAGCACCGCGACCGATCTGTGCCGTTCCCGATGACGTTGCAACGGACTGGGACAGTACATCCTGAAATGTGGTTCTGCTTGCCTTGAATCCGATGGTGCTCACATTCGCGATATTGTCGCCGATCACGCTCATGGCATCGCCATGCGTGGAAAGACCGCTGATCCCTGAATACAGTGAACTCGAAATACCCATATGTGCCTCCTTTTCTTATCCTTTGTCTTAACCTGATATCTTATCAACATCGGCTATGGTTACTTCCTTGTCCCCGATGATGAGATAGGTAATGCCGTCGTCATATCTCACGCCTGTAACCTCTCCTGATGCATAGGCTGTAGAGCTCACAGGCTGACCGTTATAGTTTACCGCCTCGATGGCGAAGGTGTACCGTCCCAAACTAACTGCCTCGCCCGAATCATCCGTGCCGTCCCAGACATACGCCAGGTCTCCATCAGAGGCCTCGCCTATTTCCATGGAACGGACACGGGTTCCGTCTTCTGTGTAAATGTGTACCCTCACCTCTGCAGCATCGTCATCCAGGCTGAAGTTAATATTCACATCATCTCCGCCATAGTGGATGATATTGCCCTGAGCACTCACCTCTTTGCCGATGAACGAGAGCGCCTGGATGTTATTGAGCGAACCCTGGAGGAAACTCATCTGATTTATGCTTTCACTCATGTCCGTCAAGGCCTCCAGTGATGAAAACTGGGCGAGCTGTGCGGTAAATTCCGTATTCTCTACGGGATTCAGCGGATCCTGATACTGCAACTGGGTCACCAGAAGTTTGAGAAAGGAGTCCTTTCCCATGGCATCCGATTCCTGCGCCGCCGTGCTTATATCCACTGATCCCTGATTCGCCAGTATTGAATCCAATCCAACTGCTGACATAGTATCCTCCTTCCCGTCAGGCTATAATATCCAGACCGCTGAGTCTCTCACCCTTCTCGGTCGAATGGTTATATACAAACTCTTCTTCGCCCTTCAAAGCGCGTCCCGGTGTCCATGTGCCTCTGCCGTCCCGGCTGAAACCCTGTCCTCTCCTGTCCTGACCGGTAAATGCATACCCGTCATTGGATGATTTCGCATCGAGCCCGCCTGTCACTGTGAAATGGTTTGCCCTGATTCCCTGCTCTGCCAATGATTCTTTCAGCACGTGCATATTCTGCAGGAGAATGTCCCTGGTCATGGCCTGATCGGTCTTGAACGCAGCTTGAAGCTGGCCGTCGTTCATGCTCATATTTACCTCCACCCGTCCGAGCATGGGGGGGGTAAGCTTCAGCGTGACGCTGCCCTCAGAGTTTTTTATATGAGAAGAAAGGCCACTGCGGATCTGTGCCATGACCTGCTTCATCTGTTTCTCATAAAGACCTGAAGGCTCGCCGGAACTCAGCTGTTTTGCCAGGGCCGCATACAGGTTCCTGTCCATCGTAGCCGGCGTTTCCGGGATAACCAGACCCGGCTTTAAAAGTCTCAGGGAGTTGTCTATTCCCGCGAACTCCTGCTCGCTCATTGCCGATTTGATAAGGGACAGGGTCTCCATGACCTCCGCCTTGAGCGGGGTGTTGCCCTGTGCTGCAAGATAGGCATTCACCTGTTTGGTCACCTGAGTCACAGCCTCTTCGCGGGCGGCCTTGTCGGTGGAGAAAAACAACTCACCCAGCGTTTCCTTGCTGATCTCAAAGGTCTTTTCCGCAGTAACCGTCATTTTATCAACCAGGGTCGCCGGGGAGGCAGTATCACTGCTTCCCTTCAAGGCTTTTGCAATCATTGCCCTGATTTGGGCTGCTGCCTGAGAGGAACTCAGGGCAGCGGTTTCCAGGGACGGATCGGCCTTCAGCCCTGTCTGAGCTGCCGCTGCAAGCTCGTCAACAGTTGCAGCATCCGCTGTTGCAAGCTTGACCATCGCCTCCGCGTCCAGACCGTCTCGACCCGCCTGTGTCCGGATAAGCGTCCTGAATGACTCGGCCAGGCTCATCGCGACCTGCGTTTTGGCCTTCTGATCTTTCATGACCTGTTCAATCTCTGCTTTATCCAGACCGAAAGAGGTGAGCAGTTTACTGATGGCATCATCGGAGATTTTAGCTGCCTCGCCGCTGAGAAGGAATCCCATGTCCTTGGGGTTTATCCCGATCTTTTTGAGCTCTGCCATAAACTGGAAAAGTACCATGCCGGAAGGACAGTCCATAAGTGAGTCAAGCACGTCTTTATCCAGGATCCCCTTATTGCCGAGCATCTTCATGAGTCCCTCTTTGCCGGGGGTTGCCTTTCCTGACAGTGCTTCTTTAAGCTCTGCATCAAAATTGCCTTTGCCGCTATTATGCGTAAATGCTTTTGATACGAGGCCCATAGCTCCTGATGCGAGCCCCATTAATTTAGCAAAAGGCAGTTGCATAGTTACCTCCCAAAAAGTCGTTGGACATATATGAGCAACGATAATGCCAAGGCAGGTTTTATTCAGGACTAGCCAATAAATGCACTGTATGCTTTGAGCTCCACAGGGTAAAAATTGCACTGCAGGGAGAAAATCTTGCCGTCATGGACAGCAAGAGACGCATGGCCTTTGTAAATAAAATCCCGGACGCAAAGATAAGAAAGACCTCGACATTCGCTGTCTCTGTTTCATTGCAAATACGATGCTTGCCGTATGGATGGACCTCGAGGTTGTTTCAGCCTTCTTTCAGTTTTGGTACCAGGAAGACGAGGGCAGAACCCAGCAGGCCTGAGAGGAAAAAAGCCTGTGTATATCCCAGCGCACCGGCTATGCTCCCGAATCCGAGAGATGCCAGCAGCATTCCGAAGTTGAAGGACCATACGAAGATGGAATTGGCCATCCCTCTCATGCGTGGATAAGCATCGATTGTCAGTGCATTGAGTGTCGGGTAGAGGTATCCATACCCCATGCCGAAAAGCAATGACAGGATTGACAGGACCAGTATGCTGTTCATCCAGTACACTCCGGCAGGCAGGCCCATCAGAAGAATCACCGTTATGACCCAGGCGGTCTTTTCTCCGATCTGACGCAATGCCTTATATAAAAAGGCCCACACAATGAGGCTTCCGCAAACAAAGGCCACGAAGAAAAAGGAGGAGTCGGTGATCCCCATGGTCATGAGATACGGCGGCAGAAAAATGACTGAGGTACCGAACACAATGCCGAGAACCACGGTAGCGGCCATATAAGGAAGTGCATGCATCGGGGCAAAAACCTTTTTCTCGCGGATGGCTTTTTTTGACGGAAGGAATAATCCGGCGATACAGGCGATAATGCCGAAAGCTGCTGCAGAGAAGAAAAAAGCCTCATACCCGTATGTGTGAATGACATACTCACCGAACACAGGGCCGATGGCATGGGTCGATATATTCGATACCGTAAGGATGCCGAGCAGATATCTGCGCTGTGAAACCATCACTATATCAAAAACCATGGCAGCAGTGATCCCGAATGCACACGAAAAACCAACTCCCTGGATGATACGCAGAATGACAATAACGGCGCCAAGGCCTTCGACATATGCATAGAAGGGGGTTGCACAGCACATCAGCACAGAACCGAAGATAAACACCGTCTTTTTTGGTATCTTTTCCGAGATCAGTCCCACCAGGGGGAGTATGATCAGGACAGAGACGGAAAATGTCCCCATAACAATCCCGATATCCACCGGGCTCAACCCCAGGTGGGCTATGAATTTCGGCAGCAGCATCAGTTGAGAAAAATTGAGAAAGAAGAAAAAGTTGGCAATCAGCAGTGCAAGAAACGAGAAATTATTCCTGGTCACAGATAATCCTGCGAGAGATTTGCTGAAGATCCGGGAGGGAATCCTGCATCCTCGGGCCCGAGCCGCGCCAGATATGATATGCATCGATGCCCACGCTTTTTGGGACCTCATAATCAAAGGTTATATGGTCGCCGATATGAACGAGGTCGCCGAGGGCAAAAGACTTGAGCCTTTCATATGCCGATGCCTCGGATTTAACCGTGCCCCAGTCATCGCACACAGAGATGATTTCATGGAAATAGCCGGCCAGGTTGCCGCGGGAGACCTCGATATCAAGAAAGTCCCGTGAGGCATTCGAAAACATGACCAGGGTATGCCCTGCTTCTCCCAGCTGCTCCAGACACGGTATCACGTCATCGAAAAGCGCAACCTGGGAGGAATAATCCGTCACGAGTTCCTCGGGGCTTATATCCTTCAATCCGAAATAATCAAGCCAGTAGGGGAGTTGGTACCACAAAATGGAGGATTCACCCACTGCATTGTAGGCATCCATACACTCCTGGCGTGCCATGGAGATGTCGATGCCCCTGCGCAGAGAAATACACTTCGGCAAACCTTCATGCCAGACACTGTTGACAAAGCTCTGTGTGGTCAGGGTCCCATCGAGGTCAAAAGATATGTTCAGTTGTCGTCTTCCCATAGCTCGGCTCGGTCCTTCCCTCCTGCTTTGGCTGCATACAGTGCATTATCCGCTTTTCTGATGAGTCCGGCCTTCTCCCCCCGTCCATGGGTAAGCGTACCCACACCGATACTCACCGTCACCTTGGCCGATGTCCCGTCACCTAGAGAAAACGGTGTCGAGCGGACAGCTTCACAAATACGTTCAGCCACCAGCGCAGCTTCTTCCTCTGTCGCATTGGGCAGGATCACGGCAAACTCCTCTCCTCCATAGCGGGCGAGTATATCGATATGGCGCACGGAATTTTTGAGAATACCTGCCAGTTGTCTCAGGACCATGTCTCCACACTGATGACCATAGGTATCATTGAACCACTTGAAGTCGTCGATATCAAGAAACAGCAATGAGACGACGCCCCCCTTGGTCCTGTTCACCCGTTCCACATCTTCACCGAGACGGTCCTGGAAGTGCCGATGGTTGTAGATCTCTGTCAGACCATCGGTAATGGAAAGCTGATTGAGCTTTTCATTCAAAACCTTGAGCTCCTCGGTTGCCCGCATCAATTCTCCTGCACGAGCCTCCAGGGCATCTTTGACCTCTGCCATTTCCCACAGGGTCTTTTCCATCTCGGCATTCTTTTCCAGCAGTTCCATCTCGAGGTCTTTTTTGCCGGTAATATCCGACAAAACCATCAGCGCCTTTACCTTGCGGTCTTTCCCGGAGATAACCTGAACAGTATACTCGATGGTAATATCCTGCCCCTGTTTTGTTCTCAGCAAACACATCTGCCGGTGTATGCCACAACCTTCGAGAAACAGTGCCTGAAACTCGTCTCTGAGCCGCTGTTCCTCATGGGGAGCCACAAACCTGGTGAATGCAGCACCCCGCATCTCTTCCTTGCTGTAGTGCATGAGTTTGCTGACAAAATCATTGCACTCAAGGATAGAGCCCCTCGGGCTTATGTAGACAAGTCCGATGGGAGAGCAATCGAACAGTTCGGAGAACTTGTGTTGCTCATCCTTCAATGCCTTTTCGAGCCGTATCCGCTCGGTGATACTCACTACTTCCAGCCGGAGATAATCGTTTCCTCCATGGGAAACCCAGCCGCCGTTGATGAGGGCATGAACCCGCTTGCCCGATGCTGTGGTGAGGGTAACTACGCTTGACCCAACCATCCGTTCAGGGTCATGTGCTCCCTCTTCGCACGCCTCGATAAACGTCTCCCTGCTTTTCGGAGATATGAGAGAAATAACCTGTCTGCCCAGCACATCCCCGGCATCATAACCAATGAAGTCCAGAAAGCCGGTGTCGGCATAGACAATATGCCCCGCCTTTATGATGAGCAACGATGCGCCCGCGGATTTTGCCTCAGGGGAGAAGGGATTCACGGCAACCTCTTCAGAGAGAACGCTCTTTTGACCTCCAGCCTCAGTGAACGCAAGGAGTGCGTTACCGTTAAGACGTGTTTCCGTATAGGTGCACAAAAAACCCTCACCGCCTTTTACCGGAAAGTGCACCTTTTCCTGCCGACTGCCCAGGGATTCCAGAAAAGTGCCGTCCTCGTGCAGGAAATCATAGACATCCTCTTGTTTGCCGATTCCCATCCGGTGTGCAAGGGCATCACTCACATGGATCACATCCGAGTCTTCCAGCACAATGATATACTCCGAGAGAATATCCTGCAGTCTTGCTATATCAACGTCCATATGTTGTTGTCGCCCTCGGCTATCTCCCCTGCTTGATGCATATCATAAAGGACTTTCTCGATCTCCTGAGTGATCATATCCACGGACAACCCCTCTTCCAGTATGCGGATTATCTCGTCGATGGTCGCCCCGCCTGTGAGCTGAAGCACCTTTTCCGTAAACGAGAGAAGGTCTTCATGTCTGGACCACGGGAACAATACCCAGCGCCAATCTTCCATGACCTTGGGGCAGTAGTCGGCCATGAACCGGGAATCGGCTTTGCTTACCAGGACGGACGTCCGTATGTCACCAACCCGGCCACCGAGATAATTGGCCACTTCTTCCATGGTTCTCCCTTCATCGCTGACATCGTCGACCACCAGAATCTTTTTTTCGGAGAGATCGACCTCAGGAAGAGGGAAAACAATGGTGGGTTTTTCGGAGAGCTTTGTTTCTCCGGCCCAGTGACCCATCTGAAAGGTGCAGATGTATTTGTTCTGAAGATAATCCACCAGAATACGTGCCGGCGCAAGACCGCCCCGTGCGACACCAATAACCACATCCGGGGTATACCCCGATGACTTGAGCGAACGGAAAATCTCCCAGACCAAAGCCTCTACATCTTCCCACGAGAGCCTGATTGCCTGAGGAAATGTGTTTTTATACCTGTTGACATCTACCATAATACCACCTTAATAAAATGTTTCTTCGGGATTTTTTTTCTAACTCTTTATTTCTTCGATACTTTTTTGTCCATTAGCGTGAAAGTATCCTGAACCGGGGACTGCCCAGCGTTCCCCTCAGGCTGAATTTGAGACCGGCAGAAGCGTCCTGTCCCTTTATCCCCAGCATGCCTTTCATTCCTTCCGGGAGCATCACCTCTCCCGTCAGATTGAGCCGTGACCGCTCGAAGAGTTCCCTCACCCGAATGGCACCTTTCACCGTTCCGGAGATATCTCCGCTCAGCTCTCCCCTTTCTATCGTAAGCATGCCCTTATCCAGGTTAGCATCCATCTCTATTGATTTGAATGCAATAGCATCAAGGGGCACCGTGGGAATGGACAGGGGCAATGATCCGTCCTTCCACACCAGGGAGACTACGCCGGAAACCTTGTCTATGGAATCAGGAGGGCCATTGACCTGGGCATGCCCGGAAATAATACCCCGGGGCTGAATATGAGCAGGGAGCAGTTTTGAAAAAGAAGCTGAATCGACACCCTGTGCGTCGAGCACGATCTCAACGGTTTTCCCCACTCCCCTCACAGGGGTTGTGACAAAACCGTCTATTTCTCCGGTGAGGAGCTGCGCAGTGATATCCACGCCGAACCTGCCAAAAAAGAGCCGGGTGAATTGCGGGTAAAAGATGACCCTTGTGGCCACAGGCACGGCATTGATATCAAGACCGTCTGCGGCAAGCCCCAGCGGAAGATGTGCATGCATGTGGCCGAGAGCAACCTCTGAGCCAAAGGTGCTGCTCAATGTCTGTTCCAGCCGGTCCTTGAGCGCATCGTAGGGAAACTGTATGTAGATAAAGACAATCAGGACCGCCATGGCATACAGGACAAACCCGGCCTTGACCCAGAAAGAATAGCCCTGTTTTCCTCTAGCCATAGTGAACCACCTGGAACGTCACATCGAGGATTTTGTCCTTTTCCACCCGTCTGATATTCAGCCTCTTTATTCGAAGAGGGGTCTTGTAACTCTCTATCCCGTAGAGCAGCCCGATGAGATCCTCCTGGTGGATACCCCGAATCTTCACTTCCACAGATTCTTTTGACGAATCACCTGCATCACTGATGGGCTTCATATACTCTATGCGTTCATTGACTCCCTGCTTGGATGCGAGTTCTTCGAGGAATCCGAAGAGGGTAAATCCCGTGTCCGGGGCGGATCTCCCTGCCTTGGAGACCTTCTCAATGGCCTTTATTCCCGAGGAAACCTCGTAAATTCTCTGCAGCTGAGCGTCTTTTGATTTGATGGATTTGCTCAAATCAGTCCGGTAGTTCATCAAAGGCATGATGATCCCGGCGAAAAGGATGAACAGTCCGACAAAGACAATCCCGGCAGAAACAATGAGCTTTTCCCGCTTCGAAAGATTTATGTATCGTTCTATTTTCTGCATATCAGTTTCACATTCACCCGTTGATTTGCCTTGTCAACATTTGCCGTTATAATCTTCACCTCTGAAACAAACGACAGTGAAGAAAGCCCTGTCTTTATCTTCTCTACATTATCATAGGTCTTGGTGCTGCCGGAAAGGGTTATGGCAGTCTCATCAATGGTAATATTGTCGAACACCACATCAATGCCATTCGGAATACTGACGCTGATATCCCGCAGGATCTCCAGCGGCGAGTCTTTTCCGAGCCCCACCAGTCTGCCGGTCTGGCCCGAAAGCCTGCCAAGATGCTGTTCCATCTGTTTTACCGGGTCCACCATGGGGGTCCCTTTCGGCATGGAAGCGGTGAATTCCTGTTTGATCTTTCCCGAAAGCTCCTCATCCACCCCGGCCTTTAAATATACATCGAGGCCCAGACCGATAAGCCACATAAGGACCAGGACAAGACCCACCTTTGCCCATACTCCGGCATTGCCCTTTATCCACTCCATCCTCCTCGTAAAGGAGAGATCGTCCTGGCGAAAATTGATGGCATCGGTATTGTCGAAGCCCCTGCACGCCAGAGACACGGACAGGAAATTCACGAGAATATCATCAATGGAACACTCGCACTGTATCTCTTTGAGCTCAGGTATCTCGGTGGGGATATCCCCTGCCTCCTCAAAGCGTGAGGGAAGGTCTTTTATGTAATGTGCATAGCCCAGGGGGACGAGCACCGTCTCCTCCATCCCGGACCCCATGCGGTGAAGGGAAATAAGAATCTCCCTGATATACGTATCCAGCCCGGCTGAGGCCAGAACACCCTCGCCCAGGACACCGGTGATGTTCGCCAGCGGGTCCCCCCCGCCCTGTTCCAGCGAGGAGGCAATCTTATCAAAACCATAGGGGAATGCCCCTACATACTTGAGTTCTCTACCCTTAAGCACAGCCAGGGAGGTATCCTTCCACCCCATATAGAGAAAAAGATAGCTTTTATCGCCTGAGAGGTCAAAGATGTTCCGGGCGCCGCCCACCAGGGCAATGGAGGGTGAATCGATGATCTCAGGATTGAGATCCGCTGATGTGAGCTCCGTGATACGCTGCGCTACAGACGTATGCTGTGCAGAGACAGTCTCCACCCGGTACAATCCGGCATTGTCCCTGCCTAAAAGCACATGATCCACAATGACCC
>CAYRCP010000031.1:0-13760 GCA_964422755.1 uncultured Bacteriovoracaceae bacterium
TCTTATTATATGGTTCATATCGGATATAATTCGACGATCATCTCCGGCGATTCGCTGGCTCGCAATAAACCTGACAGCCTGTATGTGCGGGAAATACAGTGATAAATTAAACCAATAAAAACACATTACTATGTGTATCGAGGTAGCTTCGCTACGGTCGTGGTGACCACGTTGGAGATTTTTTGCAAAGCCAACAAGATTGACTTTTTGTCTGTCTTGTGATTGGAGACAGATCAGATTTTTTTTGGATTGTTGGGAGTGATGCATGATAACCATTGATGGTCTGACCAAGGCTTATGGCAACAAGACCGCGATTTCCAATGTTTCTTTTCAGGTGAACAGAGGGGAGGTTCTTGGCTTTCTCGGGCCTAATGGTGCCGGTAAGACCACCACCATGAAGATCATCACATCATTCATGCCCCCCACCTCGGGCCGTGTTTCTGTCATGGACTATGACACGGTGAAAGATTCCATAAAGACACGCCAGTGTATTGGGTATCTCCCGGAGAATACACCGCTGTATCAGGACATGCGGGTCATGACCTTTCTGAAATTCGTAGCCCGGGCCAAGGGTGTAAAAAAAGCGAACATGGCATCACGGGTAAACAAGGTGATCTGTGAATTCGGTCTGGAGGGTGTGCAGAACGCCGTGATCGCAACGCTGTCCAAGGGATTCAGGCAGAGGGTAGGTCTTGCTCAGGCCCTGATAAACGACCCACCCGTACTCATACTCGATGAACCGACCATCGGGCTCGATCCCCGGCAGATCTACGAAATCAGGCAACTCATAAAGGACTTGTCCGGATCCAGAACCATCATCCTCTCCTCCCACATTCTCCCCGAGGTCAGTCAGCTCTGTGACCGGGTTGCAATAATCAACAAGGGGAAAGTTGTGGCGATTGACAGTCCCCAGGTGCTCAAAGCCCGGCTTCAGGATCATTCCAGCATAGTGATCAAGGTTGGTGATCGTCTTGATGAGGCCCTGAAAATAATAGAGGATATTGAAGGCGTTATGGCCGTGTCCAGTTCCAATTCCAGTGTTCTCAATATCGAGACAATAAAGAATAAGGACCTCAGGCCTGTGATGGCAGAAAAAATCGTAGGCGCCGGGATCCCCTTGCTGGAGATCGTACGAAAAGAGATGAGCCTGGAGCAGATCTTTATGGAACTGATCACCGAGGAGGCGGTCTCAGATGCGTAGTGTTTTTTTCAAGGAATTGTCCATCTACTTTACTTCTCCGATATTCTACGTGATCGCCACTATTTTTATCGGTATTTCCGGCATCTTTTTTTATAATGCCATGGTCTATGTGAGCCTGCTGGCAACAAAGATTGCGCAATACCAGGTGGAAACGGGAGTGGATATGACCGAGCTCCTCCTGCAGCCGGTATTTGCCGATATGAGCATGCTCATTGTCTTTATCGTCCCTATTATCTCGATGCGGTTGTATGCCGAGGAAAGCTCTCAGGGTACCATCGAACTCCTCTTTACCTATCCGCTCAGTGACTTAAATGTTCTTTTTGCCAAGTATCTCGCAGGCTTGAGTGTTCTTATCTGTATGCTGGCCATAACAACGATTCTCATGCCTCTGATGGCTGTTGCTGCAACACCTGACTGGGGCGTTGTTTTTACCTCATACCTCGGTCTGGTGCTCATGGCGGCGGCGATACTGTCACTGGGTGTTTTTGCTTCGAGTATGACGAAAAACCAGATTGTCGCTGCTGCACTGACGCTGGGCCTCGTTCTTGGTTTCTGGGTGATCGGGTGGTTTGCAGGGTCCATGCCGAACACCCCTTTAAGCGGATTTCTGCAGGAGATATCGCTTATCAGCCACTTGTCCCGTTTTTTCAAAGGGATGATAACAGTAAAGGATATCGTGTTCTATGTGTGTTTTTCGGTCTTTTTCCTGTCCCTTACCTTGAGAGTTCTCGATTCTCACCGGTGGAGAGGGTAGGGTTATGATTCGTAAGATTGCGTATACCACCTCTGCCGGCGTGTTCGTCATAATCCTGGGCGCTATCCTTACCCTCGTATATGTTATCGCATCCAATCATAACATGAGTTGGGATCTGAGCAGAACAGGTTCGAATACCCTGGATGCAAAGACAATAAATGTCCTGGATTCATTGGATGTTGCAGTAGAGATGACAATCTTTGACAAAGAGGGCCCTGAAAAGAGGCATGCACAGGAAATCATGGACCTGTACGTGACAGCCTCAAAGCGTTTCAAGTACAGGACAATCGACCCGGATGCCAGCCCGGGCATGGCCAAACAGTATGGTGTGGACCGCTACGGCCAGGCAGTACTTTCTGCCGGAGACAGACAGTCCCTGATCGAGAGGGTAACGGAAGAAAACGTGACCAATGCCCTGGTGAAATTAAAGCGGGACAGAAAAAAGGTTATCTATCTCATCACCGGACACGGTGAGCGGGATATATCGCATGTACACAACCAGGGTCTCTCGCTGCTGGGCACTGCGCTGGCCCTCGATGATGTGTCGGTGCACTCTCTTCTGCTCATGAGTAAACAGGGGATTCCTCAGGATGCCGATCTGATTGTCGTGGCAGGTCCCAGGAAGACATTCCTGGCAGAGGAACTGGAGATTATCCGCACATACCTCTGTGGCGGAGGAAGCATGTTTCTTGCCCTGGAACCGGGCGGTAGTGCCGGGCTTGATGAGCTTCTCGATGAGTACGGGATAATCCTGGACGACGGTATTGTCATCGATACCTACAGCACCATGGTGGGCGGTGATTATACCGTGCCTGTTGTGAATACCTACGGAGATATACCGGCAATAAAAGACTTTGCCTATGCAACGATTTTCCCGACAACAAGGGCACTGATGATCAAGGAGCAACTCCCCCCGGATCTTGAGGTTTCCTGGGTTGCCAGGACCTCGAATCAGAGTTGGTCTGAGCTCGATTTTACCACCCTGTTTGATGAGGGAGAGGCAACCCACTCCGCCGCAGAGACGCAGGGTCCTCTGAACGTGGCGCTTTTTGCGGGCTACACTCCAGTCGACAAGCCCCGGGCGAGTCTGATGGTCTTTGGTGACACTGATTTCCTTACCAATGCCTATCTTAATGTCTCCGGAAATAAAGATCTGGCCTTTACCTGCATCAATATGCTGCTAGGTGAGGGCCATATGATAACCATAGACACCAAGACAGCCCGGGACAGGCCCTTTATTCTCACCCCCGGCCAGAGCAGGTTGATATTCTGGGTGCCCATTGTCTTCATACCAGTTTTGATCATATTTTCCGCTGTCGTGGTCTTTTGGATAAGGAGACGGGCATGAGGCTTGGAAAGCTGCTTATATCCATGAGTATACTTATTGGACTTGCAGGATACTATTATTATTTTGAGCTGTATCGTCCCCGCATGGAAGATGCTGCGAAAGACAAAGCCCGCGAGATATTTCCTCTGGATACATCTGATATCTCTCAGATCAGTATATACGGTGACAATACGATAACCCTTTTGAAGAAGGAATCTGCGTGGTGGATATCGTCACCCATCGAGAAACCGGCAGATTCCTCGGAAGTGAACAGCCTGTTGTACACGATTGCAGCGATGAAAGCACAGAGGTCTCTCGGAGAGATCGGTTCCTTGAGTGGTGTGGGGCTTGATCCTCCGGAATTGAGCCTGGTTGTGAAAACAGAAGATGCAGAGTTTTTTCTGAATATCGGAAACGAAAGCCCGACAAAAAACTACAGTTATGCCGCCTCTTCCGGCAGGGACGATATCTTTCTGATAAATGCATACGAAAAATCAAGTGTGGATAAAGATCTCTTCGCCCTTCGGGACAAGCATCTTTTCAGTGTGCGCTATGCAGACATCAAAAGAATAACCATCAAAAGGCACGCCCTGATACTGGAATTCCTCAAAAACAGTGACGGAACGTGGCATCTCCCGGGTGATAAAACGAAAAAGGCCAAGACATCGAAGATAAATGAGCTCCTCGCAAAGCTGTGCCGGCTCGAAGCACAGACATATTCTCGTGAACCCCATACCCAGGGAGATCCCGATATAACCATTGAACTTGTCTGTGATGACAGATCGGAAAACCTGAAGATATGGCAGACACCGGGCAGCGGGGAAAATATCTATGCATTTTCCGATGTACAGGGTTGTATGATGACCATAGGCGATTCTCTTCCTGGGTTGATACCCAATGACATGATGGACGTTATGGACAGGTCTCTCCTCAGTATCGATGGGGGATCGGTAAAAAAGATCACGGTTTCTGGTCATAAAACGCAGGTATTTACCAGGAAAGCAGACGACTGGTACAGGGGAGATCGAAGGTTGAGTGCCCCTCATCTCATGGATTCTGTCCTCGAGACCCTGAATATGCTTGAATATGAGGAGCGGTACTTGCAGATCCCGAAAGATGTCAGCATACAGAGGTCTGTGCAGATATTTTATGAAGATACGGCTCCGGTTTTTGACATTGTGCTGTATTCCCAGTATTATATCGGCCTTGGTGATCAGGTTTATCGGATAAATGAAGGTGGCATGAAGAGGGTATGTGACTGTCTTGATATGCTTTTAAAAAAAATGACGGGTGAAAATCTATGATAAAAAGACCTTCCTGGGATGAATATTTTATGATGCTTGCAAAGCTTGCCGCATCCCGCTCTACCTGCTTGTCCAGGCCTACCGGTGCAGTCCTGGTAAAGGACCGGCAGGTTATCGCCAGCGGGTATAACGGTTCGCTGCCGGGGCAGGCACATTGCATGGATGAAGGGAGATGTTTCCGCAGATCCCTTGAGTGGCCCGAGGCGATGAAATACGATATGTGCAGGTCGGCCCATGCCGAGGCGAATGCCGTCTCATTGGCAGCGAAAAAGGGCGTAAGTCTGGAAGGGGCAAGTATGTACTGCACGCTGGAGCCGTGTATAACCTGTGCAAAGCTCATCGTTATGTCCGGGATTACACGGGTTGTCTACGAGTATGCATATGATTCCCCGATCGCTGAAAGGGACAATTACTGGAAAGAAGTGCTTTCTTCAAGCAATACGCAGGTGGAACAACTCACTGTCAAAGACGAGACGATACGTTATGCCCTGAGTTTTCTCGAGCCTGGCACATCAAAGAGGAGGTTATAACGTGGTATTCGGCGCAGATAAAATCGTTCATATGATACGCGACGGGGTAACTGTCGAGGATCATGTGACCGGGGATATGGTAAAAAAACCGTTGGTGGAGTTCATCGGGGAAGATCAGATCGATATGATCGAGGGAACGACCGTGGATCTGAGACTCGGGGCCATTTACCGGCCTGTGGGAGCAGCCCGTCTCATGAGAGACAGCAGGATAACCCCTGAGATCGAAAAGGTTCTCGATGTCGAGGACTCCCCTGATGGTATCTTTCGAATATCCAAGGGGGAGTATTTGTTGTTTCAGACCATGGAACAGGTGAATATGCCCGAAGGCATGTTCGCGTATATCAGGCCCAGGACAACCCTGATCCGGTCCGGCATACCCCTTGAGACCGCTTTCATCTCCCCGAACTATCAGGGAAGGCTTACCGTCGGGATGAAACATCAGGGTGCAGGCGATGTGGAGATTCAGATGGGATTTCGCATTTTATGTATTGCCTTTTTCCCGATTGATGGTAAGGCAGTACCGTATCGGGGCGTCTGGCAGGGGGACAGGGTTTCGACAGACGGCCGGGAGGAACGCCCCTTTTAGCAGGATGCGGGTAAAAGACCGGCGGGGAAACAGGGTTTGCTTATCTTTACCTGCTTTATTTGACCCGCTTTCATAATTCAATGCCCCTGGAAGCGAGATGCCTTTATGGAAGATGACATAAGACTAACTACAAGATGAATGAGGAGATCAATATGGAGAAAAAAGGATTCGAACAGACACTCGTGCTCATCAAGCCGGACGCACTGAAGAATTCATTGACCGGATATGTGCTTTCCCAGCTTTCCGAATTTCACACCGGACTGCGATTCGCCGGTGCGAAGATCGTGTATGTCAGCACAATACTTGCACAGGAGCACTACGCCGAACATATCGGCAAGCCGTTCTTTGCCTCTCTGCTGGAGTACATCATGGGGCAGATACATTATCCCGATAATCCAATGAGAAGAAGGGTGATTGCCTTTGTGTATCAGGGTGAAGATGCCATTGCCAAGATCCGCCGTATCGCAGGTCCTACGAATTCTCATGTTGCCCGGGATACCAAACCCGGAACTATCCGTGCGCTGGGCACCGTAGTCACCCTGAAAGATGAAGCGGGTAATGAAATCGGCGATCGCCTGGACAATCTTGTCCACGCCTCTGCCAATGCTGAAGATGCGCAGCGGGAGATCAAACTCTGGTTCAAGCCCGATGATATTCCTCCGTTGATGCGATCCTATGCAACAGAGGTCAGTGACGAATATTTCTATTTCAAGGACAATAAGCTGTTTACGACGCATGAGCCGGAAAGCATATGCTTTATCGCACCCGGCGCGATTGTCTGGAAGTCCGATCTGGATGCCCTGCATCTGATATCCAAGGGATCGCCTTCACCGGTTACCCTGGCATCGGTGGTTGCAAAATACACCATTAACCAGGAAATAGAGAGCATGTAGCGTATGCCCTGGGGATTCTACCCGCGGTAACAATAAAGAAAGGATCATACGAAAACGGAGAAAGGTGCATGGAAAGGACGTTGATTCTCATAAAACCTGATGCTCTCCAGCGAGGATTGATAGGCCGTATTGTCGCCAGGTTTGAGGACAAGGGTCTGAAGATCATAGGGATGAAGATGATGAAGGTTGATATGGCGATGCTTCAAGAGCATTATGCCCACCTGAAGGATCAGCCGTTTTTCCCCAAGATAGCGGCGTTCATGATGTCTGCGCCTATCGTTGCCCTGTGTATTGAGGGTCTGGAAGCCATCAGGGTCGCGAGATCCATGTGCGGGGTGACCAATTCCCGGGAGGCCTCGCCTGGCACCATACGCGGCGATCTGGCCATGTCTACCCGGTCGAATCTCGTCCATGCTTCCGACAGTCCGGCCTCTGCAGCCAAAGAGATCGAGCTGTTTTTCAACGAACGGGAACTGTTCGTGTTTGAAAATCTGCTCGAGCATCTTATTCATATACCTGATGGCACATAAATCCCTACAAACGGGAGAAACCCTGGAGATGCTTTCCTGTGGTGATCTTCCCATCATTCAAAGCAAGAACGGATACCGCTTTTCCCTCGATGCCTATCTGCTTGCCGCATTCGCCGAGGAAAAGCCGGGAACCCGGGTCCTGGATATAGGATCGGGTTCCGGGGTTATCTCCGTACTCCTTGCTGCAATAAAGGGCTTGTGTGTCACTGGCGTGGAGGTCCAGGAAGACATGGTGGAGATGTCACTGCGGTCGATTCATCTCGCCGGCCTTGACGACAGGATTGAAATTGTCCACTCTGATATCAAAGAGTATGACCAGCATCGATTTGATGCAATCGTTACCAATCCCCCATACAGACCTCTTGCAACAGGGAGGATTAACCCGGAAAAAAACAAGGCGCTGGCCCGGCATGAGATCCTGCTGGACCTGGATACCCTTATGAAGCGCTCCTATGAACTGCTGGGGCCCTCGGGGCGTTTCTATATCGTATATCCATCGCGGCGTCTGCCGGATCTCGTTACCTCTATGCGGTTTTATAAGATCGAACCCAAGAGAATGATATTTGTGTATTCCGACATGAATTCAGGCCCTGAAATCTGTCTTGTCTCCGGAGTAAAGGACGGCGGGCAGGAACTCCGTATTGAGAGACCTTTTGTGATCTATTCTCAGCACGGGGTATATACTCAGGAAATGCAGGATGTTTTCACCAAGCTTAGTCTAGCAAAAAGCCATTGACCTGGAGCCCATTTACATGTTGAAATAAATGCATCTACAGGTGAATGCAGAAAGGAAAAAGAATGAAGGTCGAAATAACTGAAGTAAACAGCACACGCAAGGAAATGAAGGTTGTCGTTCCAAAGGAAGAGGTGAACTCGGTAACAAACGAGATTTACAAAGAGGTTTCGCAAAAAGCCAATATCAAGGGCTTCAGGAAGGGAAAGGCCCCTAAAGATGTGATCAAGATGTACTATGCCGATTATATCGAAGGCGAGCTTTCAAAGAAACTGGTGAGCGATAAATACGAACAGGCAGTCACAGAAAACGAACTCTTTGTCGTTTCAATGCCCGATATCACGAATGATCCGCCAAAGGAGAATGAAGATTTTGTTTTTACTGCTCAGTTTGATGTCAAACCTGAGATAATCCCTGAGAAGTATTCCGGCTTTGAATTAAAGAAACAAAAGGTCGCAGTGGAGGACCAAAACGTTGAGGATGTCCTTACAAGGCTCCGGGAGTCCCATGCAACGATAAAGGAAATTGAAGAGCCAGAGTACAAGGTCGTCAAGGGTGATTATGTGATAGTCAATACTGTCTGCGAGGACAATCCTGACTTGAATCGTGAAAATATGACCATAGAGGCCGGAGGCAGGAGTGGGTTCCCGGGTCTGGAAGAAGCGGTAATCGATATGTCCCTGGGCGGGGAAAAAGAACTTGATGTCGAATTCCCTGACGACCATTTTATCCAGGATATGCGCGGCAAGAGTGCGCATATCAATTGTATTGTGTCGGCCATCAAGCACAGGGAGCTCCCTGAGTTGAACGATGAGTTTGCAAAAAAGGCCCGCCATGATGTTGAGAACATGGATGAGCTCAAGAAGGTCATTATTGAAGATCTTAACGAAAGGTTCGAGGCGGACTCCCGATTGGCGCTGGAAAGACAGATACAGGATAAGCTCCTCGAGT
Organism: uncultured Bacteriovoracaceae bacterium; assembly: GCA_964422755.1. GTDB lineage: Bacteria > Desulfobacterota > Desulfomonilia > UBA1062 > UBA1062 > DSAD01. The sequence continues at coordinate 8,810 of CAYRCP010000031.1, forward strand.
CAAATTCCTTTGATGTGCCGGAATCCATGGTCAGGCTTCAGGCAGGCATGATGATCCAGGGGATGTCACAGAGATTGAGTGCTCAGGGAATCAAATTGGAAGATCTGTATCCTGATCCTCAGGCGTTTCAGGATGAGACCCTGTCTTCCGCAGGGAAATTGACGAAGACCTCCCTGCTCATAGAGGCCATTGCAAAAGAGCAGAAGATTGAATCCTCGGAGCAGGACATAGATGAAGAGATAAGCTCACTGGCTGCCCGGTATAATATGGAACCCGACGTGGTAAAGAAAGGTCTTGAAGAGAAGGGTGGTATCGATGAGATGAAGTTTGGTATCGTAGAAAAGAAGGTATACGATTACATAATAGAAAATTCCGAAGTAGAGGAAGTCGACCAGTTGGAGGAAGAACCTGATGGCGCTAGTACCGATAGTAGTGGAGCAGACGAATAGAGGGGAGAGATCCTACGATATCTATTCGCGGTTGCTCAAAGACAGAATTGTAATATTGAGCAGCGAGATCAACGATGATATTGCGAGTCTTCTGGTCGCTCAGTTTTTATTTTTAGAGTCTGAGGATCCTGATAAGGATATCTTTTTCTACATCAATTCTCCGGGTGGTTCAGTGACGGCAGGTATGGCGGTGTACGATACCATGCAGTATATTAAACCCAAAGTAAGTACCATCTGTGTCGGCCAGGCCGCATCCATGGCAGCGGTTCTTCTTGCTGCCGGGGACCATGATATGCGATATGCTCTGCCTCATTCGCGAATATTGATCCATCAGCCATTAGGTGGTGCTCAGGGACAGGTAACCGATATCAATATACAGGCTGCAGAGATGATGAGGCTTAAGGGTGACCTCAGAGAGATATTAGCTCACCATACCGGTCAATCGAATGATAAGATAGGCGCTGATACGGAGCGAGATTTTTTTATGGGTGCCAAAGAGTCGGTAGAATATGGTATAATCGATCATGTAATATACAAGAGACCCACAAAGGAGCAGGAAGGGGAGAATGTAGATGCCAAAAATTAATGACCATTACAGACCTGGATTGCGCTGTTCTTTCTGCGGAAAGTCGCAGGAGGAAGTGCGGAAGCTCATTGCAGGCCCTGATGTCTACATTTGTGATGAATGTATTGCCTTGTGTAATGAAATTCTTGTAGAGGAAGAGGGCGAATACAGACATTTCAGCTCATCATCCAATATTCCGAAACCCTCCGAGATCAAAGAAGTACTCGCTGAATATGTCATCGGTCAGGAATATGCAAAGAGAACCTTGTCTGTTGCTGTTCATAATCATTACAAGCGTATTGAGTCCAATACGAATATCGGCGGGGTTGAGATTAATAAGAGCAATATTCTCCTGATCGGGCCCACGGGGTCCGGGAAGACCCTGCTGGCCCAGACACTGGCAAAGATTCTCGATGTCCCTTTTACCATCGCCGATGCAACAACATTGACCGAGGCAGGCTATGTTGGTGAAGATGTTGAGAATATTATCGTGAATCTCCTGCAGAACGCCGACTATGATGTGGAAAGGACCCAAAAGGGGATCGTATATATCGATGAGATCGATAAGATCGCTTCCCGCGGGGACAATCCCTCCATAACGAGAGATGTCTCGGGCGAGGGTGTTCAGCAGGCCCTGTTGAAACTGATAGAGGGTACTGTTGCCTCAATCCCTCCCAAGGGAGGGAGGAAGCATCCTCAGCAGGAATTTATCCAGATAGATACCACAAACATACTTTTCATTTGTGGCGGTGCCTTCGTTGGTCTCGACAAAATCATATCTCAGCGTCTGGATAAAAAAACCATCGGATTTGTCGCAGATATTACCGGCAAAAAAGAGCGTGATATCGGTGAAATACTGAGAAACGTACAGCCGGAAGATCTCATCAGGTTCGGGATGATTCCTGAATTCGTGGGCAGAATCCCGGTGATCTCTACGCTGAATGAACTGGACGAGGATGTTCTGATTGCCATATTAAAAGATCCCAAAAATGCATTGGTAAAACAGTATCAGGCGCTCATGAAGATGGAAGGTGTTGATCTTACCTTCAGTACCGATGCCCTCAAAGCGATTGCTGAAGAAGCCATGAAACGCAAGTCGGGAGCTCGGGGACTTCGCTCCATTACGGAAAATGTCATGCTTGATATCATGTATGACATACCCGACATGGAAGGTGTTAAAGAGTGCATTATCAGCCAGGATGTAATCCTCAACGGAAAGCCTCCGATGATTGTCTATGAGAGGAAAACCTCTCAGGCATAGGCTATGAATACAGACGCGGCAGAAAATATCTTACCGCTTCTCATACTCAAAGACATTGTCGTATTTCCTCATACCATCATTCCTCTGTTGATCGAGAATGAGAAGGTTGCAGGGTGGGTGCGTGCGAGCTATGATGCAGCCGAAGACATACTGATCTGCTGCAAAAGACACCCGGGAGTTGAAGACTTGAGCGACGAGCACCCATATCAAATGGGTGTTCTCTGCAGTATCGTGCAACTGATACAGGTCTCGGACAATTCACTGAAGGTGTTCATCGAGGGAAAATCCCGCCACCATATTCTGAGGTTGTTGCACCATGAGGATATGCTTTTAGCAGAAACGCAGCCCGCCGTTGACATCGTTGTGGATGGAAAAAGGGCAGAAGCCCTGAGGCGTCTCGTTGTGGAAGCGTTCCAGGGATACTGTGAATCCGCTCACATAGATGTCCATTCGGACATGATAGAAAGGTTGCAGTCTCAGGATGATCCCGGATTAATCGCAGATAGTATTGTCTCTTATCTGGGGATGAAGACCGCCAAGAAGCAGGAACTGCTCGAAGACACGCAGGTGGATTCCCGCCTGGGCAGGATCTTTGAATATCTTCAGGCTGAGCTTGAGATTGCAACTATCCAGGACAGGTTGAGAGAACAGATCAGACAGCGATCAGAAGCCAAACGGGACAATATGCACTTTGAACACGGAAATGCGCAGAAGATGGCGATGGAATCCCAGGATGATGAGATCGCGACTCTCGATAAACAGCTCCGTCAGAAGAATATGCCCAAGTATGTGCTGGATAAGGCGCTCAATGAAATGCGCAGGCTTAAAATGATGCCTCCGATGAGCGCCGAGGCTACGGTAATTCGGAGTTATATCGACTGGTTCCTCTCCCTGCCATGGAAAGACGTGTCTGAAGACCACAAGGATATTCTTGATGCACAACGGATTCTTGAAGAAGATCATTTCGGTTTGGAAAAGGTAAAAGAGAGGATTATCGAGTACCTGGCAGTGCAACATCTCGTCGGGAATGTAAAGGGACCAATCCTGTGTCTCGTTGGTCCACCGGGCGTCGGTAAGACATCGCTTGGGCGATCCATTGCCAGGGCAACCGGGAGAAGGTTTGTGCGGGTATCCCTTGGCGGAGTTCGTGATGAGGCGGAAATAAAGGGACACAGGCGTACGTACATCGGTGCAATGCCGGGTAAGATCATTCAGGGGATCCGCAGAGCCGGAACATCGAATCCGGTTTTTCTGCTCGATGAAGTGGACAAGCTGAGTTCTGATTTCAGGGGTGACCCGTCTGCCGCGCTACTCGAGGTTTTAGACCCTGAGCAGAACTATGCCTTCAATGATCACTATATGGACGTGGATTATGATGTGTCCAAGGTAATGTTTATCACCACTGCCAACACCACGTATTCTATTCCTCCTCCCCTGATGGACAGGATGGAGATTATCCGTATCGAAGGCTATACCTCTCACGAAAAGCACATGATCGCAGAGAAATTCCTCATCCCCAAGCAGCTCAAACTCAACGGTCTGGAGGGAAAAGGGGTTACATTCACGACCAGGGCCATCGATACCATCATCCATGAATATACCAGGGAGGCCGGGGTAAGGAATCTCGAGAAAGAGCTGGCATCGATATGCCGGAAGATTGTCAAAAGGATCGTTTCGGAACAAGACACAGAAAAGCCGCGCATAACCATCAGGAAAACACATGAGCTGCTCGGGGTTCCCCGTTACCGAAGGCCTCTGCGTGATAAACAAGACCACATCGGCCTTACCAATGGTCTTGCATGGACAGAGGTGGGTGGGACCTTGTTGCCTGTGGAAGCAACCGTCATGCCGGGCAAAGGCAAGCTTCTGCTGACCGGGAAACTGGGGGAGGTTATGCAGGAATCTGCACATGCCGGGATGAGCTATGTTAGATCGAAAGCAAAAGAATTCGGGCTGGAAGCCGATTTCTATGATAAATTTGACATCCACATTCACATACCCGAAGGAGCTGTACCAAAAGATGGTCCATCCGCGGGTATTACCATGGCTACCTCTATTGTCTCGGCCCTGACAAAGAGATCCGTCAAGGGCCACGTTGCCATGACAGGTGAACTTACTCTTGGCGGGCGCATCCTGCCGGTAGGAGGTCTCAAAGAGAAGCTCCTGGCAGCAAAAGAGGCAGGTATGGAACAGGTTTTGATTCCTGTGGAAAATGAGAAAGACCTAAAAGACACACCACGGGAAATTGTGAAGGGTTTGAAGATTCATATGGTGGGACATATGGACGAGATAATCGCTTATGCCCTTAATTGAGCTATTGACAGCCAAAATAAATGCTGATAGTTTCATGATGCGTTTGGGCATGGGAGAAATCAATATTTTATAGGAGGTATACTTTGACTAAGACGGAATTAATATCAGTTGTGGCGAACAAGGCCGGAATACCAAAGGCAGCCGCAGAAAAGGCAATTAATGCCATCACAGAGGCTATTCAGGATGCCTTGAAAAAGGGTGACAAGGTAACACTCGTGGGATTTGGAACTTTTGATGTAGCCAAGAGAGCTGCACGTTCCGGTGTTAACCCGAGAACTCGGGAAACTATTAAGATAAAGGCATCGAAAGCTCCTCGTTTCAGACCTGGAAAAGCCTTTAAAGAGGTAGTTAATAAGTAATAGT
>CAYRCP010000032.1:0-13570 GCA_964422755.1 uncultured Bacteriovoracaceae bacterium
AATGTCTACATGCTTCATCAAATACTAAACGCCATAATTACATATAACGTGCCATTATGTGGCATTATTCTATATTGTACATATCATCTGCACATCTCAACTCTCTCACGTCACAAAATGATAATCTCCAATCTGAACAAATTTGCAACAGACCAAAGAGGGTCCCCTTGAAGCCAGTGAGAGAGCTGAGGGAAAATCCGATAAACGAGCAATTTTGTCTGAGCGGAATGAAATGGAGCGAGTTTAATTGCTCGCGGATTTTCCCTTGGCGAACGAACGAACTCGAAGAGTGGCTTCCCGGGGTGCCTTTTCTTTGGTACTTTCTTTGGGCACGCAAAGAAAGTACATATAAAAAAACCATTTCTCTGGTTATCTTTGTGACTTAGGACATCCATGTCCCTCGCCCTGCGGGCGCGTCCTTCGGTGCGTCAAGCCACAAATGCTGTCATTGTAATGCGTATATCTTGCGTGAATATAATTCATACAATCCTAGAGTTACGTGCAATGATGTGTGGGAGTAAATGCCACAGACCTGATAAAATCTCTCTGTGTGTCAAAGAGCTGGTCAGGTGCTCGGTCTTTTTACCGGTGCTGCTGACTTCCTGCTGGAACTTGTTTTCTTCTTCGGCTGTGCAGCCGCTTTTTTCTTTACAGTTTTTTGCGCGGCAGGCTTGGCCTTTTCTTCAGCCTCCGGCTCTGCCGGCTGTTCGCTGAACATATGTGTAAAGCTCGACAGCAACTCCTGGAACTGCCTGCTCTGGTCCTGAATCAGTGATTCAAACCCCTTGAGCCCTTCCCCCTGCTCGGCAAGCCGCATGTCGAATACCCCATGGAGTTTTTGCAGTGCCTCTTCCTGCCCTGCCAGCTTTGCCCTGAGTTCTTCGTTCTCCCTGAGAAGGGAGAGGTAGTCCTGCCTGGGCACGAGATCCATCAGGGAGAGAAACTCCTTGAACGCAGCATGGAAATCCTGCGATGCCTTATTCCAGATCTCCAGATACTCCGGGGTGTTTTTTGCGAATATATCCGCCCCGTATAATCTGCCGAAGACATCGGTGAGGTCTTCAAACCCGCTGAAATCCCCTCCCATCCATTTCGCAAGATCTTCGATCTGTTGTTGCGATTTTGCGGCATTGAGAAACATATTCCCCCACAGTTCGAGAACGTTTTTGTCCACGATCATTCTCCTTTCAAATCCTCATCGAGATCCAGCTGATACAGCACAGGCCCGCGGTAATTATTCTCGCCAAACCTTTTGTGCAGAGCAAATTCCGAACTCGGGTTTGACCATGAGGTTGCAATTGCAAGATGCCCCTTGGGAAATACCGTCACCTCGGCATCGAGGTAATCCAGCGGGGCAAGTGCGGTTTCCTTCTCCACCAGATCATCGTTTTCGCCATAGCAGATCAGCCACTTGATCTTTTTTTCCTTCATGCGCTTCAGGTTCAGTTCACGGTTGAACAGTCTCACCGGCAGGGTGCCTTCTCTGGTAATGGGTGTATTATACGAATCGAAGCTCATCTTTGTGATGGCCAGGGGGAGATCGTTCCGCTCATAGGTGAGCCAGTAGTTGATAGCCACTGCCGTCTTGTTGAATTTCCCCGGCGACGAACCATCGGCAGAGAGCATCATGATGTCCCGGTAAAAACTCACGAGAGGGTATTCATCCTGAATAGCCTTGAGTTTATAGACCCACCCCATGAGTTTGCCGTCTGCGACCTTGTTTCCGTTTGGCAGGGTCTTTGTCCCATAGGCAAGGTCATTGAACCGGGGCGGCAGATTTTTGAGAAACGTGGACAGGCCTTTGCTGCAGGTTCCATCCATGGGAGAGACACAGGTGATGAGCGCATCCACCAGGCCGTCGAGCTCACCTGAAAGGATATTACATAAAGCAGAAAACCCGCCCTGACAGTAGCCGTTGAGGGTCACCGGCCTGCCGTGCTTTTTTTTGAGCAGTTCACAGAAAAGCCGGGTGTCTCTCGCATCATCCTCTCCTGTCATGAGCTGAAACGCCGGGGTGGTGGCAATATCCTTCATAATACGGATATAGGTGGGGATCCCCTTGTTGGCAAAGCAGTGCACGTAGCTCTTTTTGTCATTCGGTAAGAAGGCAAGGACATTCGTCCCAAGCACAAAGGGGGGGATGATGATGAGCGGTTTGCCGTCTTTTTTTACCTTTATCCTTGTCTCGGTGGGGAGCACCTGATAGAGCAGGAACCGATCAGTCTCACCGGCCTTTTTGTAGCCGCCATTATCGAAATGAAATCCGTATTCTTCCCGGATGTTTCGAATTGCCTCGGGATACGCATGGACCACCCGCTCCATCAATTCTGCCTGCCGAGCACTCAATGTCTCGATATCTTCTCCCGGTATGCCCAGGACCGTATTGATCCATGCAGACAACGCCTCGTTGAAATCTCGAAGATGATAATCAATCACAGCTTTGTGCGAGCTCTGCAATGCGTCTTGTGCAATCATGCAATTGAGCTGAAGGAGATCGACATAGTCTCTCATGGTATCCATTGGCGGGGTGCTCACAAGCCGTTCCCCCTCCACCGAGGTGAAATAATTTACCGAGGTCGAATATGCATCGATAAAATCTTGAAAATACCTGAGCACTCCACTGTAGTACAACTGCAGGGCCCTGGTCTTTTGCGCTGAAGCATTGATGAATTTTTCATTCATGCGGGAAAACTCATCAATGCTGTTTTTGAGCGATTCATACACCTCGAGGTATTCATTGTCTGACATGGTACCTCCTGGGCTTGGTGCTACCTGAAACTTATTTTTTCGGCTTTTCTGCGGCTGAAAAATACTCCTCAACCTTCTTGAAGTTGTCGTCAACGGTCTTCTTGAAATCGTCCCGGCCTTTTTTGTACGCACCGATCCACTGACTGAGTACATTCTTTCCATCATCCGGCAGCCAAGTGGCCTGCTCAAGGACTGAACCCACCATCTTTTCTGTCTGCTCCTGGAGCATGACCATGGCACTAAAGCTATTGTCGAACGACGTTTTGTGAAAATCCACCATCTGCTTTACAAACTGTTTCTGATCCATGTTCTTCCCTCCTCTCACGCTCTTATTGATAAAGTTATTGAACCTTAATTCCCGAGATCAAAAAGGCCTCCACCTTTTTGTACCCGTCATTCACCGCATCCTTAACAACCCGGCGGCCCATCCTGCAGACCCCGAACCACTCGATGATTGCATCTTTTCCTTCCTGAGGTACCCAAGCTGCCTTCTCCAGAAAGTCGTTCATCACGTGCTCGTCCTGATCCTGGAGTGCTGCAAGCGCATTAAATCCACTCTCAAAAGCTGATCGGTGTAAGCCAAACACTCCTTTGAAAATCTGCTTTTGTTCCATCAGGTTCTCCTTATAAAAGTAATTTTGTGAGCTTAGATATTCAAGGTCGAGGACATATACTTTTCAACCTTTGCATATCCGTCATCAAGGACATGTTTAAAATCATCGCGGCCCTTTCTATACATTTTCACCCATTCGTCCAGTGCCTCTTTGTTCTCCTGCGGAATCAGCGGTGCCTGTGTCAGAATAGCTTTCATCATCTTCTCTGTGTTATCCTGTATAGTTACAAGGGCTTCGTACCCATTGTCGAACGATGTTTTTTGAACCTCTACAACCTTTTTTACGACAGCCTTTATATCCATGACTTCGGCCTCCCTGTGTTTTTTGATGTTTGTCATGGTCTTAATATAGTGTACGTAACATGGTTGTCAAGAGGTATTGTTGCGTTGCAACATTTTACAATATTATTGTTTTTTGTTTTTATATTTGTTGTAGTATTATAATATCATTGAAACATCTTTTGATTAGGTGGGTATTATGCCATGTCTAGGTATAGTTTTTTATTGCAGCATGTCATCTAGCTGATTCTTCAAAGCACGTGCTCTCGGTGGGTATTCATACATTACCTGACTTCCCTTAGACACTCCCCATACAGGATGCCTGCCTACTTGTATGCCTTTTTAAACCACCCATGGACGGGCAAACCCAAACTGGGGCCGCAGGGAGAAAAACAGGCGAGAAGCCTTTGACTCGCGTAATTTGTGCATTGCGTCATTTCATCCGGGATGGTAGTCTGTGCTGCAGCAGAACGTTATGTTATTATCAGGGACGGATAATGGATATGCAAAATAAAATAGTGCTGAAAAAATACTCAAACCGTCGGTTATACGACACGAATAAAAGCACCTATGTCACCCTGAACCAGGTTGCAGACATGATCAGGGCGGGAGATGAGGTCGAGGTTCATGACGCAAAAACACACGAGGATGTCACGGCATTTATCCTTACGCAGATTATCCTGGAAGAGGCGAGAAAGAAAAACACGCTGCTGCCCGTTGAGCTTCTGCACCTCATCATTCGCTACGGAGAGAACGTCCTCCAGGAATTCTTCAACAAGTACCTGCAGCAGATCATTACCAATTACCTGGAGTTCAAAAAAGCTGTCGATGAACAATTCAGCAAATGGCTTGATATGGGAATAAATTATTCGGACATGGCACAAAAAACCCTGACCGGGCTCTCGCCCCTTGATTCCTTCTTCAGCCAGTTCACAAAAAAGCCTTCCGATTCCGGCAAGAAAGAGGATCAATAGCTCCCGACCTGCTCCTGCTGACCCGGGTTTATGCCCTTGTCCCCATAAATACGGAACTATGCCCCGCTTCGGCCATGACACAATACCTGTTCTTTTTCGTATCAATGCTCATCGAGCAAGATTGTTCACCTGCACCGCCAGAGGGACGATCTCCCGCATTTTCATTTGGGATACTTGCTATTTTTTCACAATTTCTCTAAAGTAGGCGCTTGTTTTTCTAAACTTGTCGAAATGAGGGAGAAAAAATGGAAGCGATAAAGATCATGCCATGCCTGGATATGAGAGACGGACGAGTGGTTAAGGGAGTGCACTTCGTTGATATTCAAGACGCGGGGGATCCGGTGGAACATGCACGGTTCTATCAGTCCGAAGGCGCGGACGAGCTCGCTATCTTAGATATTGCCGCGACGCTGGAAAACCGCAAGACCAGGCTTGAATGGGTAAAAAACGTGTCGTCCGTCATCGATATCCCTCTGACGGTCGGAGGCGGCATTACTTCCCTGGATGATATCGACCTCGTATTGAGCTCGGGCGCCCAGAAGGTCTCCATGAACTCTGCCGCGGTAAAAACCCCTGACCTGGTAAAAGAGGCGGCAAAAGAATTCGGACCGGACAGAATCACCGTTGCCATAGACGCCAAAAGAAATCCTGAGATGCCATCGGGATTCGAGCTCGTGGTATCCGGAGGAAATGTCCCTGTGGGCAAAGACGCCATTGAATGGGCAAAGAGGTGTGAGGAATACGGGGCCGGCTGCCTGCTTCCCACGAGCATGGATGGAGATGGCACACTCAAGGGCTATGATATCGAATTCACCAGCGCCATTTCGAATGCAGTCCGGGTTCCGGTTGTCGCATCAGGCGGTGCAGGAAAGCTCGAGGATTTCTATACCGCAGTGGTAGACGGGGGCGCACAGATCCTCCTTGCAGCGTCTGTTTTCCATTTCCGCACCTTCAGGATCTGCGAGGTCAAGGAATATCTCAAACAAAAAGGACTGGTCGTTACCCTCTAGCTCTTCGGGATAACAGCCGCCAGTACCCCCCTGCAATTACTGAGGGGGGCACGTAAATAAGACCTCCTTAGATCTTCTCAGCGGGTCTCCTCTCCGGCACATACCGGTGAGGAATCTCGTCTTCGTTCCACTGCTTCGAGACATAGAGGTTGCAGTAGCAGCTGCCATACTCTTCGACATCAGCCCCCCGGTACTCGCAGGGACAGATGATATCCTTATCCTTTTCTTTGTCCATGGAGGCCAGCCTGCACGGACAGGACATGTAGCCGTATCGCTCCTTATTGACCAGCAGCGCCTCTAAAAGATCGAAGACCCGCTCCTTATCTTTGTTAAAATAGTATCCCTTTGCCTCCTGAACCTTCCTGAGCATCTCATAGAGCTTGTTTACATCATTCATAACCCTAAGGCCTCCTTGATCTCATCTTCTTTATAGCCAATGATTACAATGTCCCCGATGATGATTGTCGGAAACGTGCATTTGGGATTGAATTTTTTTATATCTTCCAGGATGTCCATCCGTTCCTGGCCCGTGAGCAGATCAACATCGGTGAACTCGTACTCCACACTACAATCATTCAAGAGCTTCTTGGTTGCCTTGCAGTGGCTGCAGGTGCTCAGTGTATACATCATGATATCCTTGTTCATCGTACGTTTCCTCCTCTCTTTTTTGTTTACATAAGGCTCTCTCAAAAACTATTCAACACCTCGCCTCACTCTACTTCAGCCGCCGCTTAACTCACCCTGCATCTTCTTCAACCGCCCGGCAATATCCCAACGCTTCATGAGTCCGGCAACACTGGCAGGCACGAGGTGCTCCCACGCACGACCCTGCACCATGGCATCTCTGATGTCAGCGGCACTGATGCCTTTTTCATCAACGGGAACCTCCCAGAGGACATGGGTCTTCAGGCCCATGTTTTTGAAATTCTCAAGTTTCCTCCTCCCCCACTCATCATAGATGGTGAGGAAAAAGACCGCATCCATGGGCACGTAACACTCATACAGCTCGGGCAGGTTGATGGGCAGCGGCACGATGGTAAATTCATGCAGGGTTAATCCCGTATCCATAAGGGTCTCTTTCACGAGGCAATGCCGCTCATAGTAGGTCAGGGGATTCGCCCCGGATGTGGAGCGCTTTGGGTCAGCTTTGTCTTCCCTGCTCAAAACAGGATCCGGATTCGTGATGCCGACGATGAGATGTTCACAGAGCTCTTTGCCTGCGTGGAGGTATTTGAGATGGTCGTTATGCAGCACCTGGAATCTCCCATGTATAACGCCTAGATCATAGGTAAATTTCTTCTCTCTGTTCTTACCGGCCATACATGACACCTCTACAGCGACGGCTTCTTCCCGAGAGAAAACACCTCATAGTCTCCCGGCCAGTATGCCTGATCCCGCTTGGTATCCATAATACCGACGAGTTTTGCCCGATCAAGGTAGTTGAGGATGAGATACATGAGCTCCTTTTTCCGCACTGTTCCCAAAGATCCTGCAGCAGCATGGACCTCGTCAAAATGCTGCACCATATCCCGCCTCACCCCGTCACCGCATATGGTAAGCGGGACAGCCTCTCCGGAATGGATGAGAACCCCGGTGCTCGGGGTTGAGTGATCCGCGGTGACAACCACTAGGACCTCCGGATCATTCAACAGCGATTCGATCTCCCGGGCAATTCCCCGGTCAAGGGCTTCGATAACCGCCTTTTTCTTACCCGGGTCCTTGGTATGGGCTGCTTCGTCAGGGGTCTTTGTGTGCACATGAATAAAGTCATAATCAACAAGGGCCTCGCGGGCAAGGGCAAGCCTTTCAGCCATATCCGCTGCAGGGTCGTTTGTATCGCCCACCTTCATGAAGTCGAGACCGAGATACGAACTCATTCCCGCATAGACAAGCCCGGAGGCAATGGAGAGACCCTTCAGGCCGTAGCGCCTGGAAAATGGGTCTATGGTTTTCAACTGCCCGGCACGCTGCGTGACAAGCCCATTGATGGGAGACAATCCGCAGCGCGACCTGGCCTTGTTCACCGGATGCCCGCACAACCGTTCATAGGACCACACAAGGTATTCCTTCAATGCATCTGCGCTGCGCAGGGATTGTGCATCGTCTTCATATTTCTCCCACGCATTGACCTCCATAAGTGGACATCCCTCTCTCATGGGATTGGTATCCGTAATGTAGCGACTGACATCACCAGAGAGCACCACCACGCCAGAAAGACCTTTTGTCTTGTGAAAACGGATCTGAATGCCACATGACTGATACTCGCTGATTGCCTGGATAAGCGCCTGGGCCTCGTCACCGCTCGCTGCCGGCTTGTCCTTTTCCAGCAGGAGAATCCCACCCTCTTCCTTCAGGCAGGCAATGTGGGCAAGGATGGAGACATCTGCCTCACAAATATCTACACCTGCACCAAGGGCCTCCAGCGCACCCCTCCCGGGAAAATCTTCAGCATCAAAGCCGAAGATGGCGAAGTGGGCATTTTCACTGGGAAGGGCCTGTCCGAGACGGCCGGCATGGTAAAGACCGTTGGAGCCAAAAGCGGCTATGCGGTCCAGCGTGGGAGTACGTGCAGCCTGGAGCGGGGTCTTATTGCCGAAGATATCGATAGCCCGGTCTCCAATCCCGTCAAGAAGAATGAGGACACACTTTTTCACCTGCCCCTCCACAATCAGGTATACAGAATTTATCCTTAGATTTAAATCGATATTGTAACCGGCATGGAAAAACATCAAACAGGCTGGAGCACTCCCTGAACATGTTTTTCAGTATTTTTTTCTGGCTTCTGAATATTATTTTAAATGCATTCATTGTAACTGTTCTACGTTATTTGCCTGCAGGTGCCCTGAGCTGTTACCATTCATTTATCCCATAACCCCAGCGCCACTATTCGCTTAAGTAATTTGAAATATACTCACACGCTATACTATATAATTATCATGCTAATTGACCTTCACGTACACACCACCTATTCATCCTGCAGCGAACTAACAATAGAAGATATTTTGAATAACGCTCTCACGCATGGTCTCGACGGGGTCTGCATCACGGATCACAATTCCATGGCTGCCCGCAAGGATATTGCAGAAGGGATTCAAAACGACGGCCTGGTGGTCATCATCGGCATGGAATATGACACACCGGATGGGGACTTCCTCCTGTTTGGCCCGTTTGAAGACATGAAAGAGGGTCTTATGGCCGATGAGCTCTTGAAGATTGTGGATCAGCGAGGCGGAGTTGCCGTTGCAGCTCACCCCTTTCGTTTCGAACGGTCCGTGTCACAACACATTATGCAACAAGGCTTGTGTCATGCCGTGGAAAGCATCAATGGGAGAAATTCCGACCTTGAAAACGCAAAGGTTGGGACCTGGACCAGGAAATACCCTCTCATCCAATGCGGCGGAAGTGACGCCCACACCAAAGATGAGTTGGGAGCCGTGGGAACATTGATTGATGCACCGGTAAAAACCCGCGATGATCTTATCCATGCAATAAAGAGCGGTTTGTGCACACCTTCGTGGAATACCAGCGCACCATCTTCCACCAGCCTCGAACGGCTGCCAGATTAGTGCTACTCAAAAAAACAATTTCGTATTCTCTATGCCCTCATTGGAAAACCGGATTGTAAACAGCGCATCGACAAGGATATCAATTTCTTGGATGATTTTCTCTCGAAAAGAATCTTATATTCTCTGGATATTTTTTCTGTCAAACCTAGACAAACCCAAAGAAGATATTATCTTTAATTGATTATTAGAGTGGCTGGTAATCTTGTCTGCTGGAGAGGATTTTGGATATAATTATTTAATTGATTTATCGGCATAAAAACATGGTGTGCTTTATTGGAATGTTTTTTCTTTTATCTGGCTTTTATGAAAAAGCACATGTTTTTAACGGGCTACTCAATATTCTGCTGCTGCAATATCATGGAGTAACTTTAGATGATGAATTTTAAGATCGATTATTATCATTCTTACAGGAGGAAACCATTCAGGAGGGAACAATCACCTTCTTTGGCGGAGCTGTACGCAAGAGTTTTTGGCAATCTTTCTTCTCGATCATGAAAACAACCAGATACCATCGGTGAATACGACCCGCTTACCAATTCGTATCCTTTCAATACAATAACCAGGACACTTTTAACCATAGTCAGCTCTTCATACTGAAAGGAGTCTACTAATGAAATCAAACCTGTTTTTTTTAGCACTTCTTGCTCTGCTGAGCGCGCTCGGGTGTGCAGGCAATGCCGTGCAGCAACCCAGCAGCGAACCTGCCCCTGTTTATCATCCGGTAACGACCGACTACCATCTTCAACCGGGCGATAACATCGATATAAAGTTCTTCTATAATCCTGATTTGAACGAGAATGTAACGATCAGACCCGATGGTAAAATTTCTCTGCAACTCATCGATGAGGTCAAGGCGGCCGAACTCACACCGGCAGAACTGGACGAGGTATTGACCAAAAAATACAGCGGTCAGCTCAAGTCACCTACCCTTGCCGTTATTGTGAAAAGCTTTGAAGGTCAAAGGATCTATGTGGGGGGAGAGGTTAATGACCCGCAGGTACTCAATGTTATCGGGACCATCAATGCACTCCAGGCGATCTTTAATGCAGGAGGGTTTGCCCCTGATGCACAACTGTCCAGCACGGTTATTATCAGCAGAGGACCGGACAACCGGCCTATTGCCAGAATAGTAGATCTGAAAAAGGCGCTCACCGGCGAGCTTGCTGAAAAGGAGTTTCAAGTACACCCGTATGATATGGTTTATGTTCCCAAGACCACCATAGCCAGAATCGATCAATTCTTAACGCATTTGTACAGCTTTATTCCCCCTCAGGTCGGGCTCGGTTTCACGTATGAACTCCATGTCATCGACGAAGACGATTAAAGACGACATCAGTTCATGAGCTGCTACCTCTTCATAAACACAAAAAGAATATAACTCATGTCAGATAATCATTTATATCATACTGCTGCAATGTTTTTGGCAACACCCGCGCATCTGAAACGAATCCATAATTATCATGATGGAGAATTACCCGAAGGAGATATGTCGGTATGAAAAAAACAGATGTGGCCCATACTTCTTTACGGGACATCTTCCAGGTAATCTTCAAATATAAGCTGGTCGTCACCTTCATCTTTCTCGGCGTGGTCTGTGCCGCAACCCTCATCACCTTAATTATGCCCAAAGTATACGAAGCCGACGCAAAGGTTATGGTAAAATTCGGCAGGGAAAATACCTACATGCCTACGAGCCCCACCATGAGGGAAAACCAGCCCGTGCTTTTCGATTATTCGGGAGAAGAACGCATAAATTCAGAGGTTGAGATACTCAATGGGCGCAATCTTATTGAAAAGGTGCTCAGCGATCTGGGGGCAAACAAGATCTACCCCGACCTTGACAAAAAATCCCTCCTGGTCAATCCCTTTTCAAAAAAACTCGAGCCTGTTGATCAGGAGAACGAGTTTTTCACCAAGACAACGCTGCTTTTTATGAAAAACCTCAGCATTGAAGCAGTAAGAAAATCCAATATTATCGACATCAAATACCAACATAACGACCCCATCATTGCTGCTCAAGTGGTAAATAAACTCATCGATGTCTTTCTTGAATTCCATTTGAATGTGTATAAAAAATCACATGGATATGAGTTTTTTGATAACCAGGTGGCCATCCTGAAGGAAAAATTGGAGAGTTCGGAAAATGAATATGAGTCATTCTGCCGCGACAACAACATTACCTCGCTTAATGAACAGAAAAGCCTCCTGCTCCAAACGATTTCTTCTTTGAGGGCCGACCATGCAAGAACACTTGCGGAAATCAGCGAGAGAGAAGGAAAAAGAGGGGCGCTCATAGGCCGAAGTTCTACTGATTTCAGCGAAGCTGACATGGGTGAAGAAACGGAACTCAATCCCCTTGCAATCAGCGCTATTAAAAGCAAGCTCAATGAGTTGCGATTAGAGGAACAAGAGCTGTTGAGTAAATTCACCCCAAAGAGCGTACCGGTTACCAATATCCGTAAAGAGATTAAGAAAGCGAAAGAATTACTGCAAAGAGAAGAGCAGATCTATCATGACAAGGCCATAACGAGTATTGCACACAACCTGAGCGCTCTCAAGAAAAAGGAGATGGTACAAAGTGAGCAGCTCAGCGCATACCAAAGAGAACTTGGTAGAATAAATGGATTAGAATTGCGGCTGAAGGTACTTGAACGCAAGGTAGAGCAGAATGAAGAAACCTATCAGCTGTATGCAAAACACATGGAAGAAGCAAGACTCTCACAAGCAATGGATACCCAGAAGATTGCAAATATCAGTGTAGTGGAACCGGCTCTCCCCCCGATCAAGCCAATAAAACCCAATGTGCTGCTCAATATTGCCCTTTCGCTGATACTCGGCATGTTTGCCGGTATATTGGCTCCCTTGTATATGGAATATATGCAGCACAGTTTCAGCAACAAGGAAGACGTGATGAAATACCTCGATCTCCCGGTAATGGCTTCGGTTCCTGAAATTGAGTAAGTCTCTTTTTTATAAACGAAACACCCGTCAAGCGGTTGTTACAGGACTCTGAGCATTGTATACAAAACTTTATCATTTCACGGAAAAACCTTTCAACCTGACCCCTGATCCCAGGTTTCTCTTTATGACCCCGCAGCACAGAGAAGCCCTGGCATCCATGATATACGGGATCAGGGAACGGAGAGGGTTTATTTCTATTACCGGAGAAGTCGGTACCGGCAAGACCACGCTCATATATACCCTGCTGAACAATCTCAGTGAAAAGGTAAAAACCGTCTTTATCTACCACACCAATACCACCTTCGAACAACTCCTGAGAAATATTCTCCTTGAACTTGGGATCAACGCTGAAGATCAAAACAAACTCTCTCTCTTGCGAAAACTCAATACCTATCTGATTGCCCAGCTTGATCAGCAGGCCACAGTGGCGGTCATCATTGACGAAGCCCAGAATCTTTCCAAGAATGTTCTGGAAGAACTGCGCATGCTCTCAAACCTGGAAACGTGCAAAACCAAGCTGCTCCAGCTTCTGCTCGTGGGTCAGCCTGAGCTGGAGGTAAAACTCAATTCACCCGACCTGAGACAGCTTAAACAACGAATCGGAATACGGCGCCAGATCAAACCATTAAGCGCGAAAGAATCCAGACAGTATATAGAGCACCGCTTGCATCTCGTGGGAAGCACCATTTCCAAGGTCTTTACCCTGCAGGCAATATCAATGGTCTGCAAGTATTCCAAAGGCATCCCGCGCAATATTAACGTGATCTGTGAAAATGCCTTCCTCATTGGCTACAGCGTATCCAAGAAGAAGGTCGACGCTCAAATTATCAAGGAAGTGATCCATGATATGAGCGGGTCGCTGGTGCAGCATGAAACACAGGAGGTGAACAGCTACTTCTTTCCCAATTTCAGAATGCTCGCTATTACTGCTGTGTTAATGATCGTTTTCGGATTCCTTGCCTTTATCGGCACTGAATACATAAAGTTCAGAAACTCCGAGGCAGGGCAATCGAAAAAAGGTTTTTGGTCTTCATCGCCTGCATATTCCGACACATTACCGGGGTCACCTGAAACCGGCGGCCCTGGAGATACAGCATCAGGCAATCAGGCGTCCCGAAACCTTTCGATGGAGTCGCTGCGCAACGGGTATAAGATTCAGGAGATCGTCACCGTACAAGACAACAACACCATATCGTCCCTTGCAGAACAATACTACGGCATGAGCAACGAAACCCTTATGGATATCATTTTAAGCGCAAATCCCACAATTAGAGATGTAAATCATATTTACAAAAACCAGCAAATCATCATCCCCGAAATCACCTATGATTCTCTCATTACTCAGCTGCCTGATGACACCTATCGAATTCACGTCGGGACCTACAGTTCACTGCATTATGCCCGGGGATTCTATTACGA
>CAYRCP010000033.1:0-12923 GCA_964422755.1 uncultured Bacteriovoracaceae bacterium
AAGCCTTCAGCCTTTCGCCTATCCACCTGAGCAGTAATTATGATTCATACTATGACAGGACGGTATGGTCCATGAGCACTGCATTTGAGAGGCGAAAAAAAGAAACCAGGGAAATGATTATAGAGGCGGCACGAAAGTGCTTCAGTGCCAGGGGCTACCATAAAACCCAGATCAAAGACATTGTCAATGATATCGGAATGTCTGCCGGAACGATATACGCACACTTCAAAGACAAGAGAGATCTGTTCGAGCAGCTGTCAAAAGACAATCTTGAAACACTGCGGATAACACTCAAAAAGCTCAGAGGGTCTTCGAGGCCTGGAAACCTGATTGATCGACTTGATAAAAGACGTGATACCTACAATGCATTCTTTGACTATATAGACGAGAACCCGCAGCAGGTCCTCATGGTCCTGCGTGGCGGATTCGGGGTTGATGAAAAGCTTGATATCGATATCTGGAACTACTTTACCCTCTTTGCCCGCGATCTTGCCGAAGATTTTATAAAATGGGAAAATCTCGGGTATATTAAGGGGTTAAATCCCATGTTGCTGGGCCATATTGTGGTGGGAATGTGTCTCCACGTTGCCCACAGTTACCTTATAGACAATGATTTCACCCGTGAAGAGGCGATAGAAACGCTCATTGCCCTGAATAATGCCATGTTCTCGATCTACCTTACAGACAAGGGCTGCACTTCTGTGGGGAATTTATCATCCCTGCAGAAGGTACCACCTAAAACATGATAAAAAGGTGTCCGCAGGGCATCCGTACATTGACTGCACGGTCATTTTAATTGGGCTTGTGCCCTTTATGGAAACATTATCACGGTAAGAGGAGGGATCTATGCTTTCGAGACGAGAAGTTGAATCGTTCATCCAGCAATATCCGAAATTCGAAGACACCATCCTGGGCCTGCAGTATGCCCCGAGGCTCCCTAAAGGCATGCTCAGGGAAACCCAGGAAGTCATCGGCCTGGCGAGAAAGTTTGTAGACGAGGAGATACGTCCGAACTCACTCGATCTCGAACGGAAAACATTTGAAGATCCCGACTATCTGCCCTGGGATCTTGTAAAAAAAGCAAACCAGTGGGGATTTTACACCATGTGGGTGCCCAAGCTCTTTGGAGGCAAGGGCATGAACATGCCCTCCATGTCGTATTTTATCGAAGATGTCGGGGCCTCATGCCTGGGCATTACGAATGTCATCGGCGTCCACTATCTCGGAGTGGCCGGTATCACGGCATCAGGCAATGTCAAGATCACCAACAGGATTCTCCGGGAGGTTGCCTGGGGTGAGAAAACGGGTGATCCCTGTATCATAGCCCTCGCAATTACCGAACCCTCGGCAGGCACTGATGCGGAGGAAGTGGAACTGGCAGACAAGGGAACAATGACCTGCCATGCAAAGAGGGTTGAAGGAGGCTATGTCTTCAACGGAGCAAAGATCTTCATATCCATGGGGCATGTCTCAAAATGGACGGTCCTGTACGGTTCCACCGATCTGAAACATCCCACAGATACCATGGTTGCCGCAGTGGTGAAACAGGGAGCCGAAGGGTTCAGCATTGTCAGGCATGAAAACAAGATGGGCCAGAGGGTCTGTCCTGCAAGTGAACTTGCATTTGTTGACTGTTTTGTTCCTGACGACCAGATACTTCTCGACTCCCAGCGGGCCAAGACCTTCAGCAACAAACCCTACCGCAAGATCATACAGAAATACATCGACTATATCGTGTCCATAACCAGGGCAGGGGTGGGCGCAATGGGTGCAGGAACTGCCAGGGGTGCATTCGAGGAGGCCTTGAAGTTTGCTGCAAAGACAAAGGTAGGCGGCAAGCTCATGATCAACCAGGAATGGGCGCAGTGTATGCTTGCAGAGATGTACAAGAACGTATCGCTTGCCAGGCTTGCCTACATGGAGGCAAACTACGCAAACAGCCATCGCGGCATTTACGAACAGCTCCAGCTCAAGCCCATGTACTATTACCTGAAATACATGCCCCAGATCTATTTTGACAAGGTTATCCAGCCGCTGCTGAACCATGATGCCGCAACATGGCTCATGAGCAAGGCCTCCCTGGATATGCAGCCTGTCGAAAATCAGCGCTGCACCTCGGGCTGGGCCTCGCTGGCAAAATTCACGGGAACCGATTACGGGGTAAAAAACGCTCAGATGGCGCTCGAGATGATGGGACAGACAGGACTGCGTCATGAAAGCACTGCGGAAAAAAAACTCAGGGACGCAAAACTTCTGCAGATCTATGAGGGCACAAACCAGCTCAACAGGCTCAATCTCTTCAAATGTCTGATCGAGCCTGAGTACCCCAATGCACGGGTATTCGAAGACTAAGATGAAAAGGAGGGAGCCATGCTCGCACTCGTCAATAAAGAACTGAAACCCTTTGAGGCCCTGGCTTCGGATTTTGCCGCAAAAGAACTCGTACAAAACACGGAGCAGCACGACAACTACCCCTTTGGTCCGTTCTTTGACAACGTCCTCGAGAGGGCCTGGGAGGTCGGATTTCTTGGCATCACCCTTCCTGATAAACTCGGGGGGATCGGCCAGGGGATATCTACCCTGTGCGTCATTCTCGATCACATCTGCAGGGCAGACTCTTCTCTGGGCGGGATCATCTTCAGCAACACCTTTGCCCAGGAACTCATCCTGTGTGCACAGGGAGACGATCTCCTTGCGAAACCACTTGCAAACGCAGAGAACGCTCATGATTTCCTTCTTGCCGCCCCGCCCTACTGCAATCCCGCAGAGACCGAGTTGATACCGATTGCCAGAAAAGAGAAGAAATCCTATATACTCAACGGACCAGTTGAATACGTGGTCATGGCAGAAATGGCCGGCTGCGGTATCATCCCTGCTCGAATCGAGGCTCAGGAAGATTACTCCTACTTCCTGATAAATCTTACTGACAAAGGCGTCTTGAAAAGCGAGCCGATTGTCAGCCTCGGCCTCCATGCATGCCCGGCCTGTGATCTTAATCTGAAAGAGGTCAAAGCTGATCTTATCGGTATGCAAGCACACGGATCACAGTATTTTTCCGCCATATCCGACAAGCTGCATGTGGCTGCAGCTGCCATGTCGCTGGGCATCATGAAGGGAACCTTCCGGGAGGCATCGGCATACTCCAGACAACGCCGTCAGGGTGGCCGCGAGATCATCAACTGGACTGAGATGCGCATGATCCTGGCTAATATGGCCATCAGGATCAAGAACGCCGAAATGTGCGTCACCCAGGCATCTTTGGCCGTGGACCGCAAGGATCCGCAGTGGGAGCTGTGTTCCATGGCAGCGGCCCTGCATGTCCAGGAGATGGCATGTGACATCACGACAGACGGCATCCAGGTCCTTGGAGGAAACGGCTACATGAAAGACTATGGCCAGGAAAAACGCTATCGCGATGCCAAGCAGGTCCAGGCACTGCTTGGCATTACCCCGCTCAAAAAACTCGAGTATATGAACAGGATCAAAGGGTAAACAAGGTGACAAAGGTCAACACACGAGCAGATACAAGGGGAAGATCATGGCCAAAAGAACAAAAAATGCCGTAATCACCGGTGCTGCATCCGGCCTTGGCAGGGATATCGCCATAGAGCTGGGCCGGAGAGGATTTCATATCATGATCTCGGATATCAATCCGACCGAATCAAATATTACGCTTACCATGGTAGAGCAGGCAGGCGGTTCAGGCGAGACCTACCTATGCGACGTTACGAAGGCTTCAGAGGTCATGGCCATGGCCGAGTATGCCTACAAAAACCATGACCATATAGATCTCCTGGTAAACAATGCCGGGGTAGCCGCCGGCGGCCTGGTGGGAGATATGCCCATCGAAGACTGGCACTGGCTGGTCTCCATCAATTTCTGGGGCATGGTATACGGCTGCCATGCGTTCATCCCGAAGATGAGGCGCGACAGCGGCGGTCATATCATCAACATCGCCTCTGCAGCAGGGATTGTCTGTCTGCCAGAAATGGCGTGCTACAATGCAAGCAAGGCAGCCATCATCTCGTTGAGCGAAACCCTGCGGGCGGAAGTGGCGCCGTATAATATCGGGGTCACGGTGGTCTGCCCATCATTTTTCAACACAGATCTCATGCGCGAGATGCGCTACTGTGACGATTTCCAGTGCGATTTTGCGCAGGCTGCCTTCCAGAACGCACGCATCACCTCGGAAGATATCGCGAAGATGCTTGTTAAAGCATACGAAAGAAATAAGCTCTATGTACTTCCTCAGACCTCTGCAAAGCTGCAGTGGTTTTTCAAACGACTTTCACCGGCGAGGTACTATGATAATTTTGCGGCGCTCAACAAATCAGCCCTGTTCCGCCGCTTAGCCATTTTTCTGGCAAAATGCGGGATGACGTAACCTCGATGATTCAAGGGAGACCATGATGGACATGTATCTTTTTATGAAAAGCACGCTCAAGGCTTTCCGCTCAGTTATCGGCTGGTTTGCAGTCCTCTTACTCCTGATGTTCCTGTCATGCCGGAGGCCGAACCCGTACATGGGTCAGGCCCTTGGGTCCATTATCCCGAAGGACCGGGAAGAAATAACCCGGGACGACCTTCTCAAGCTCGACAGACGGCAGCTTGCAGGCGTGTTTCACCAGCTGGTTTCCCCCGAGGCTCGTGAGATAAACGGTGAGTACCGGGCAATGCTCCTTGACAGCGGGAATGCCTTCAACCGATTCCTGAGCATGTTCACGCTGTATTTCATCTGGGGCACCTGGACTCACAAGGCATTCGAGCCCCT
This sequence comes from uncultured Bacteriovoracaceae bacterium, assembly GCA_964422755.1. Classification (GTDB taxonomy): domain Bacteria; phylum Desulfobacterota; class Desulfomonilia; order UBA1062; family UBA1062; genus DSAD01. The sequence goes on from CAYRCP010000033.1 coordinate 4,772, forward strand.
GGGGGATCGACATGGCCATGGATATAACATTTTCCAGACCGACCTGCCCTGTGCCCCTGAAAACATTTTTCACGCGCTTGCATTACGCATCGCACAGGTACTGAAATTACGAAAAACAACACAAGTCCAAACAGTCCGGATCATACGGAGCACAACGCATGTCGGTGACTCCATGTTCGACAACCGGACTTCGTTCCACCTCGTCTATAAAAACTATAATGATTTCCCTGTCTCCACCATGCACGACGAGGTACGCAAGGTCAATGATACCCTCTACCTCGGTCTTGGGATACTGACCGTAACAGGAGGAAAACGAAACATATTCCCCTTTGTACTTATGGGCCCGCCAAAAAAATGGATCGGCCCTGATATGCCATACACAGCGGAGGTTTGTAATGAGTAATGATGTCTATATCATCGGGTCCGGCATGATCAAGTTCGGAAAATATCTCGAGCGAAGCATGAAGGATCTTACCCGTGAAGCCCTTGATCTCGTTCTGAAAGACTGCGGACTCACCAAAGATTCCATCGAGGCAGCCTGGTTTTCCAACTCTGCATGGGGACAGTATTCCTTCCAGCACTGCATCAGGGGCCAGGTGGCGTTGTCTGCAAACGGTCTCGAGGGTCTCCCGATCACGAATGTCGAAAATGCCTGCGCCGGTGCATCCACCGCCCTTAACGGGTCATGGATGTCCATCAAGGCCGGCCTGTATGACTGCGTGCTCGCAATCGGTGTGGAAAAACTCTACAGCGAGGACAGGAACAAGGTCATGGGCGGATTCATCTCAGGAACCGACGTGGAAGTCACCATGGAGATGATCGCCAGGTTCCAGGAAGAAGAGCAGAAGAAACGCGATAAGCGCGCCAGGGAACAGGGCAAGGAAGCCGTGAAAGAAAAGACCGGCGGACACTCTGCCTTCATGGATCTCTATGCCATGGGTGCGCGCATGCACATGGAACAGTACGGAACAACGCAGCGCCAGCTCGCAGTTATTGCGGCAAAGGCGCACAACAATTCCGTGAAGAACGAGCTCGCCCAGTACACCTTCCCCATGAGCGTTGAAGACGTTCTTGCAGACCGGGAGGTTGCCTGGCCGCTCACACGCTCCATGTGCGCACCCATTGGTGACGGCGCGGCCGCTGCTATTGTATGCTCGGAAAAATTCCTGAAAAAAACCGGCCGGAACAGGGCGGTACGCATTTGTGCCTCGATCCTGAGATCCGGCACACGGGAGGGGAGAAACGATATCTGTTCCAGGGCATCTGGCGCAGCCTATGAAATGGCAGGCGTTGGACCGGATGATATCGATGTTGCCGAGGTACACGATGCCACGTCCTTTGGTGAGCTCTACCAGACCGAACAGATGGGTTTCTGTCCCGTCGGCGAGGGCGGCCCTTTTGCAGAAAGCGGTGCCACGGCGATAGGCGGCATCATTCCGGTAAACCCGAGTGGCGGGCTCATGGCCCGCGGGCACCCTGTCGGCGCCTCAGGGCTCGCCCAGATCCACGAACTCATAACCCAGCTCAGGTCCGAGGCAGGGGGGAGACAGGTAGATTGTGCCCGTATTGCCCTGGCGGAAAACGGCGGGGGGTTCCTCGGACAGGGCGAGGCGGCAATGGCTATTCATATACTGGAAAAAATGTAATCAAAAGAATAACCGGAGGTTTCTATGGCTAAGGTGAAAAAGAAAGAACCAGAGGCAGTGATGCCTGATCGCCTCAAGTCTGACTTTACCGAGACGGAAAAGGTGATCTTCAGGCGCAGAAGCGTACGCCTGTACAAAAAGGAACAGGTCCCGGAGTTCATGATCAAGAGGATGCTGGAAGCGGGCAGATTTGCACCGTCTGCAGGCAATTCCCAGCCCTGGAAATTCATCGTGCTCAGGGATAAAGACCTGATACACGAATTTGAGGAAGACACGGCCATGCTCCTGAACAGGATGAAAAACATGATCGACTACCGTGTGGAAGGAAAGGAATGGCTCAGGCCGATCACCAAGACCTTCACCCGGATGCGGTACAACGATCTCCACTGGGTTCCCTGGGGTGCGGTGAGCCTGATCGCAGACAGGAGGCTGGCTCTCTGGCACGGGGCACCGAGTGTTATCCTCATTTTCAAGGATGTGCGCGGGGTCGGCAATCCCGACCTTGACTGCGGCATTGCCGGACAGAACATGGTTCTGGCTGCTCACAGCATGGGTCTTGGGACCTGCTGGGTAAGCTTTTCGCGGCCCGGCTTCGAATACATGCTGAAGTGGAGAAAATTCTTCAAGATCGAATACCCCTACAAATTCATGACCAGTCTCGCAATCGGATGGCCCCGGGGAGAACCCGACGGCATGGTCTCTCGGCAGACCCATGCCGTGGACTGGTACGAAAACGGCCACACAAAAACGCTTTACTAAAAAGAAGGAGAGGAAAATGTCACGTCTATCATTCAAAGAACGTATCCTTATCCCGACCTATAATGACCCGGACCAGCTCAGCACCGGCGAGGTGGCGTTTGACTATGAAAAATGCACGGGCTGCACAATCTGTATAGAGGCATGTCCTGCCGATACCCTGGTCATGAACAACGATAAACGACCGGAGATGAAACCAAAGGGTGAAAACGAATGCATCTTCTGCGGAGACTGCATGGCAATCTGCCCTGAAGGTGCAATCAGCATGAAGAAGCCGTACACGTGCACCCTGTTTTTCAAAACTATCGAGCATGGAGAAGCCAAACCGCCACGGCTGGATTATTGAGACACCGGAACATAGATTGTTATTGTATTTTTTATACATGAAAAGGAGGAGTTATGGAACCCAGAGCAGCCACATGGGCCTCTGAGCTTGAAAAACAGGCCCGTGATCGTGGAGAGAGCCCGTTTTTATATGTCGTATACCAGGACCGTTATATCACCTACCGGGAGATGAATAACCATGCCAACCAGGTGTCCCACTTTCTCATGGATCTGGATGCCCGGCCCGGAGACGGAATCGCCGTGCTCATGGCAAACTCCCCGCAGTTTCTCGACGTATTCTTCGGGATGCAGAAGACCGGCATGTACATCAACACGGTCAATACTGCATTGAAGGGCGACGGCCTTGCCTTTATCATCGACAACAGCGATACGGAATTCCTGGTGGTGGATTACGACCTGGTTGATCTTTTCAAAAGTGTCAGGGACAAGACCCCCAAAATCAAAACCGTAATCGTCAACACCCTCGAAGCACCGGATGGATACCAGATCCCTGAAGGCATGCTGGATCTCAAAACCGCATACACGAATCAATATCCAATGACCGATCCTAAGGTAACCTTTGATGACGATCTGAAGCTCATACTCATGTACACCTCGGGCACCACGGGGCTGCCAAAAGGGGTTATCTCGCGCTACAACAAGAATGTCGTGGATCAGATCAGACCGCTGGCCGGCCTGCTGTTAACCACGGAATCGGTTTACTACACCGCACTGCCTCTGTTCCACGGAAATGCCCTGTTCGTGACCACCACACAAGTGCTCATCTCAGGGTGCACCATGGCCTTGAGCAAACGCTTTTCCGCAAGCCACTTATGGGACGAGGTGTGGAGATCAAAAGCCACCATATTCAATACCATCGGCGCTATCATCCCGATCCTCATGAAACAGCCTGCACGCCCTCACGAACATGACCACCAGGTCAGCCATATCATCTCTGCAGGGTGTCCCTCGGATATGTGGGAACCCTTCGAACAGCGGTTCAACGTGACCATCTGGGAGGCCTATGCCGCCATCGACGGATCCGGCCTGATCATGAACTTCGGCAATGCCCCGAAAGGCTCCATCGGTATCCCCATGAACTCCGAGATACGGCTCGTGGATAATCAGGGAAACGATGTCCCTGCCGAAACAACCGGAGAACTGCTCTTCAAGGTGCCGCAAGACAAGAAGAGCCAGGTTGAATACTACAAAAATCTGCAGGCTTCACAGGAAAAAACGAAAGGTGAGTGGGAGCATACCGGCGACCTTATGTACCAGGATGCCCAGGGCAATCTGTACTTTGTGGGCAGAAGCACCGATTCCATGCGCAGACGCGGAGAAAACGTCTCTGCCTATGATGTGGAAAAGGAAATCCTCAAACACCCGAGCGTACTGGAGGCAGCGGTGTACGGCGTCCCCTCGGAGATGACCGAGGATGAAATCATGGCCTCGATCCGACCCCTGGAAGAAACAAGCATCACACCTGAGGAGATCATTGATTTTCTCACGGACAGGCTGGCAAAATTTGCCATCCCCCGCTATGTGCGGATCGTCGACGATTTCCCGCGTACAGAAACATTCAGGATAAAGAAAAACGAGCTGAAAAATCTCGGCGTCACTGAAGACACTTTTGATTCTGATGCTTGAAACGTAGCGAATCAAGCTTTGAGCAAAAGCTTTTTGAGGACCGGGCGCAAAACGATGAACACCCCGAAAATCACAAGGGGAGACACCATCAGCCAGACAACAACTGCATGCAGGAGTATGTCCCACAGCAGAATCAGTGCATTAAACAAATCGCTCTGGAACAGAAAGATCAATTCCCGGGCATCACGGGTAAACGGCTCACTGCCGAACAGATATGCCCCGGCAAAAAAAAATGGGGCGATAAGGAGAAGCTGCAGAGGATACACCAGCCAGTTCGCCAGCTGAATGATGGGCAGATTCAGTCTCAGGACGATCGCGACGACAGTACACAGCAGCGTTGTGGTTCCCACAACAGGAAAAATCCCAATCACCACTCCCAATGCAATACTCAGGGAGATCTTTTCCGGCGTGATACCCTGTCTCAGCAATTGTGTAACAGGAACAACCACTTTTCCCTGAATATATTGTCTGATCCCCATAATTCAGCGCCCTCAATCAATCAAAACATGGACCATGGACCGCCCAACGCCCACGAAAGTGCCCGCCCGACAGGCATGGCCACTTGGCCACAACAAAGGATGAAAAACTGCCCGATCTGCTTCAGCTATATGTATAACTGTTTTAAGGTTTTTATTCTGAATTCGAAATTCTGGATACTGAATTCCATTTTCACATAACCGTCTGTCTTTATTCTTCTTTGTACCGCCTCCCGAGCGAACTCGGAGCAGCAGCGTAGAGCGCATGAATGATCGCCCTGATCACGGGTTTATCTTCTGCCCACCGGACAAAAGACTCCTTCTGGGCAAAGAACACCAGGACCAGTATGAAGATCATGAGAGGGAACGGCGCAACCTGGAACACCTGAGCAGGGATAGAGGGAAGCCAGCCCTGGAAATAGATGCTCATGACCTGGAGAAATGCAAACAGATAAGCGCCCAGGGCCGCCTTTACCGGGTTCCACCCTCCGAAAATGACCAGCGCCAGGGCGATCCAGCCGGAACCTTCCGCCCCCTGGGGCTGTCCCCACCCGGGCTTGATGCACAGGGAGAACGTAGCGCCTGCAAGCCCTACAAGAAGACCACCGCCGATCGCATAGACCATCTGCACCCGGTTCGGACTTATACCCCGGGCATATGATGCCTCGGGATTTTCCCCGACAGATCTTAAGCGTAGCCCGAGGCGGGTCTTGTACATGTACCACCAGGCAACACCGATCATGATCATACTGAAATATACCGGCAGATTGTGGTGGAAGAGCACATCGCCGAAAAACGGGATATCGGAAAGGAAAGGTATGGGCATGGGGCCTGCCTGGGGACCGGGCATCCTCGAATAGGGACTGCCGATGAAATATGCCAGATCCCGTGTCATGAGCGTGAGCACAAAACCAACAGCCACCTGGTTCTGTTTCAGGTAGATGCTGAAAAAAGCAACCACGGCTGCCACCAGCCCGCCCACCCCTGCTGCAAAAACAAATCCGGCAAGGACATTGTCTGTTTTCAGGGCAATGACAAACGCGCTCATGGCGCTGAGCATGATAGTCCCGTCCAGAGAGAGATTGATAATGCCCGATTTTTCGGTAATGGTCTCGCCCAGTGTCGCAAGGAGAATAGGTGCCGCAGCCGCAATGACGCTGGCAAACAATATGGTCAGATCGATTTCAGTCATGCTCTCGCAGCCCTCCCCTTTTCCTTGGCATGTGTGCGCCATGCATGTACGGCCAGGGTTGCCAGGACAAGGGTTCCCTGGATAACACCGCTCAAAGAGGAATCAAGCTGGAGCATCATCGGCAGCTGAATGCTCCCCACATTCAGACAGGCAAAAAAGAATGCGATCACCGGTGCGATCCAGACATTATAGTTGGCAAGCATGACGACCAGCAGGGAGAGGTAGCCGTAATTGCTCGATATGGAAGGGATAAGGCGGTGATAGAGACCCGAGACCTGCATGCTGCCGGCAAGACCGGCGAACCCGCCCGCGCAGATCATGGCAATGAGCATGTATCTGCCTGGCTTCAGCCCGAGCAGATAGGCAGAGTTCGGATTGTTACCGATTGCCTTCAAATAGAGACCAATCCGGGTGTAGCGCAGCATCGCCGCAGTCAGGATCAATGCACCCAGCGCGCACGCAAGACCGATGGGCGAAATCCTGATCGAAGAAATATACGGCAGCCACAGATCTGTCGGGAAGATCTCGGTACCGCTCATGGATGCGACTCCCGGGCGTTTCCATGGTCCGAATATCAGCCAGAGCACCGTGCCCTGGGCAACAAAGTTCAGTCCGAGTCCTGCAAATATCTCGTGGACCCCTCCCTTTGTCTTGAGATAACCGGCCAGAAGAGCCCAGAGCGCCCCTCCGCCTATTCCTGCAAGAAAAGAGAGGACAAGGAAGACAGAAGGCAATGGGCTTCCCACCCCGAGCCTGAGAACGTAGGTCGTGAAGATAGCGCCCATCACCACCTGGCCTTCGACACCGATATTCCACAAACCGATCCTGAACGTATAGAGGAGCCCGCACGAACACAGCGTAAGCGGTATCCACGCCTTTATCACATGGGTGATCTTGACCCATGAACCGAGCGAACCCTTGAATATATGGTAATAAGCATCAAGCGGCGGTGCACCGGCAAGAATGAGCACAAGGGTGGTAAAGGCAAAGACTGCAACAAGGGTAACGACAGCTTCACTGACGTATTCACCAAAGGTCTCCCGGTCCCGGCCGTTTGATACTACACTTTCATTTTGTATATAATCAGCCATATTCTATCCTGATCTCCACCTGTCAGGTCATGCAAGCTTTCCGGCAATCGCCCTGCCGAGTTCAAGAGAACTTGTTTCCTCTTTTTTGACATCTTCAATAATCCTGCCGTTAAAAAATACCAGGATGCGGTCAGCTGCCATGAGAATCTCATCGAGTTCCGATGAAGAAAAGACGATGCTCGCCCCGTCGCGGCAGTATTCATTGAGATGTTCCCATACCCAGTACACAGATTCCATATCAAGCCCCCTGGTGGGGTTTTCAAGCAGGAGAAGCTTCGGTTTCTTCGGAAGGAATGACAGGAGGAGCCGCTGCTGGTTGCCGCCGGAAAGAGACTCCACCCGATACCCAGGCGAACCTACCACCTGAAATTTGTCGATATTGCGCACTGCCACCCTGTATGCGTCTTCCCACCTGACAAAAGGGGATTTACTCTTATCCTGGAGTGCACAGTGCTCGGTAACACTAAGACCCTGAATCAGGCCTTCTTCAAGACGGGATGCGGGCTGAAATGTTACCCCGGCTGCTTTAAATGCATGGTAGTCTTTCCCGCTCATTGTGCCCCCGCCCAGCTTCACCGACCCCTGGATGGGTTGTATCAATCCTGAAGCCACCCGCAAGAAGACATCCTGGCCGCTGCCCTCAAGACCTGCAAGGCCAATGACTTCGCCTTTCCTGATGGATATATTGCAGCGGGACAGACCGGTCCTTCCCCCCGGTGCACAAACATCATCCATGTGCAGAACCTCTTCTCCCGGACTTACCTTTTGCCTGTCAATAAGCTTTGGAGGTGCGCCGAACATCATCTTCAACAGCTCTGAGGTATTGAAGGGCCTGTCCATCTCTCCGGCCACCTTCCCTTCTCTCAGCACCGTGACCGAATCGCACAGGGCTTCGACATCCTCCAGCTTGTGGGAGACGATTATGACATTGCGTCCTTCATCGGCGAGCTTTGTCAATGCGGAAAACAGGACATCCTTCTGCTCACTGGATATACCGGTTGTGGGCTCGTCAAGGATCAA
>CAYRCP010000034.1:0-12210 GCA_964422755.1 uncultured Bacteriovoracaceae bacterium
ATACCGACACATGGAGCTAAACTGTTCGGTAATAGTAACTATTACTGCTAGTATGACATAAGTCAATCCCTTCCGTTATTTTTTTGTTACCGGCCCACAGGCTTTCCACGCGACACTGCTGCACTTGCCTAGAAAGAGTGGTTTTATTCGATGAACCGGCAGAGAGTTCTGTCTTTGCCCATCATCTGTTGCCGCGGATAACGGAGCGATCTATTATGGCATGTTTTGCACGATTGCAACGCCAGAGCACCTAATGAACCAGCCAAACAAATAGTCGATTTTTGTTGGGCTTATTATATGGTCCATATCAGATATAAATAGACGATCATCTCCGGCGATTCCCCGGCTCGCAATGGCCCTTGCAGGTTCTTTTACGAAACCATATTATTTCGTAACTGTTCAGGGTATTGTTCTCCCCCAACAGCAACGGCAGTATTTGAGGCAGTATGCGTGAATAGCTGTACTATAGAGTCTTTTCTTTCTCTAAAAGCCTTCAGCCTACAGTACCCCAAGGGCATTTCTTTCAGGGCACCTATAGATCTGAACAGTCACATTATTTCTTTGTGAAATCTTTGAATCCTATAGCTTTTTTAAGCGTGCCTCGGGCAAAAACATGTGCATCTTCCAGGTCCGCCTGGTCGGGATGACCCTGCGCCGATTGCGCCTCTAATGCCCAGGCCTTGTGTTCCGGCTTACTCATCAAATCGTCTATGATCTCAGAAGCGACTTTCCCCCTGCACGTAAACGACCCGAGGATATTGGCATCTTTGGCAAGCCCCACGGCATGGTGGATGGCCTCTTTGGGCATCTGCCCGTCGGTTTTGGACCCGTGGGTGGAAAAAAGTGCAAGCTTGGTGCCCGGCTTTAATGTTTTAATAAAGTTCTGCACAGGAACGGGAACACTATGCGCATAAACCGGAAATCCGCAGAAAATCAAAGAATACTCTTTCGTATCATCAACCTCGCCAACAGGCGTTATCTCTTTGTCCTCCAAGGCCAGCGCCTTGAGATCAAGGGCGTCATAAATTGCCTGGGCTACGGCCTTTGTGTTTCCTGTCTTGCTGTAATAGGTAACCAGAATCTTCATCAATCTCTCCTTTCCCCTTAATACACACGATAGTACATTTGCTGAATAACCATTCATTCTCATTTATCATCAATTTTGTCAAGAAAACTAAGAACATGTTGCCCCCTGCATGCCGCCATTGTTCTTTGATAATTTCAACTCTTACCATGTATCGCTGTTTGTCCGTGATCTTTTGCCTGCCTCGTTGTTTGTGCAAAAATATCCCGGTTCTTGATAACATCCTTCTCTGACCTTATGTTATTGATATAATAATTGTTGAACATTGAGCTTTATGGTAGATTTTCAGCCGGGAGAGAACATGTCACAGGACATAACCGATGAGACCTTTGCCGAATTCATACAAAATCACTTTGCCGTTCTCTCGTTTTCCTCTCCATGGTGTGCTGCCTGCAAAAAACTGCACGCACACGCGAAGAACATGGAGCAGGATTATGATGCAGTCACCTTCGGGACCATGGACATCAGCACCAGCCCCAATGTCCCGGCCCAGCTTCAGGTGTTTTCCATACCTACGATCATCTTTTTCAAGCACGGCGCAGAGGTAAACCGGTTGAGCGGAACGATTACAGACAATGACCTCCGCAAAGGACTCGATGCGCTTGTATGATTGACCAGTTTCTCAGTGGATTAGATACGTATCTTCAGGCATCCATGATATTTTCCTACATTGCCGTGTACATAGGCGGTGTACTGGCGAGCTTCACCCCGTGTATCTACCCCGTAATTCCCATAACTGTTGCATATATCGGATCTCAAAGCCGTGGATCAAAGATGAGGGGATTTCTCCTCTCCATCGTCTATGTGCTCGGGACATCGGTGACCTACACGGTTCTCGGGAGTTTCGCAGCCCTTTCCGGCCGGCTCTTCGGCCAGTTTCAGTCAAACCCGTGGACATACATCATCGTCGCGAATATCTGTATTTTTCTGGGCCTTTCCATGCTCGATGTATTCACGCTGAGGGTTCCGCAATTCATCTCTTCCTCCCCTTCTTCCCGCAAAAAGGGGTACGTGGGCAGCTTCCTTCTGGGCGGGGCCTCCGGGCTTATCCTCGGTCCCTGTACCGTTCCGATTCTCTCCGTGCTGCTGGGATACGTGGCATCAAAGGAGAATGTCATCTATGGTACGAGCCTGCTGTTTGTCTTTTCCCTGGGACTGGGAACGCTGCTCGTGATTCTTGGGACCTTCACCGGGCTTATCTCGTCCATCCCCAAGGCCGGGGCATGGATGGTAAAGGTCCAGAAGGCCTTTGGATGGGCACTTCTTGCCCTGGGAGAATACTTTCTCATCAAGGCCGGCCAGTTCATGATTTAACCAAAAAGGAGAATATCTCATGATAAAAAAAATCGTTGCCTTGTCGGTAGTCCTTATCTTTGCGTTCATATCCTCAGCATCATGCGAAGAAGGAGAAAAAGGCGCCGGGTCCTATGACATCAAGAAAGAGACCATTGAAGTAACCGCCCCGGACTTCAACCTGAAAGACCTTGCAGGAAAAACACATTCCTTGAGCGATTACAACGGGAAAACCGTACTCCTTAACTTTACCACCACCTGGTGTCCCTATTGCATAAAAGACATCCCCAACCTGAAGAAGATCTATAAAGGCTACCAGGATAAGGGATTCGAGCTCATCGCCGTGTATATCCAGGAAAGTGACAAGAAGGTGGCCTCGTTTGTAAAAAAACACGATCTGCCCTATAGAATTCTCCTCGATACCGAGGGATCGGTCGCTCAGTTATACGGCGTCAGGGGCGTTCCCACAAAGGTGCTCGTAGACAAAAACGGCAAGATCCTGTGCCGGGCCTGCAGAACGCTCAAAGTCATGCTGGAAAAAGAGCTGGGAGCCCTTCCATAGCCCTTACCCCGCCAGGGTCTCTGCCAGGCGCACCGCATCTACGCCGTCTTTGGCATAGTGTGCCCCGATGGAATCTGCATAGGCACTGGTAACCACGGCCCCGCCTATCATAAAGCTGCAGGTCACTCCTGCAGCTTGGGCTTTTATTATGACCTCTTTCATGTTCACCATCGTGGTCGTCATGAGGGCAGAAAGCCCGACGATATCGGGTTGATGGCGCACAATCGCTTCGATTATGCTTTCATTCGACACATCTTTGCCCAGGTCAATCACCTCAAACCCATAGTTTTTCAGCATGAGGGCAACGATGTTTTTGCCGATATCATGAATGTCACCCTTGACCGTGGCAAGGATTATCCTGCCCTTCTTTGCAGACAGGCGTTCCTGTTCATTCATAAGCGGCTCGAGATATTCAACGCCCTTTTTCATGGTCTCTGCGCTGGAGATGAGCTGGGGCAGGAAATAAATCTTCTTATCGTACAGGTCTCCAACCTCACGAATAGCCGGAATCATCTGCTCGTTCACGATTGCCTGTGGAGATATCCCCTGCTCAAGGGCGGTATCAAGGACCGCGACAACCTCGTCCCGATTCCCCTCGATGACGGCCTTATAAACCCTTTGGCCCGGTGAAATCTCCTCAGGGGCTTTGCGCTCTTTGGAAGACCCCTCATCCTGCGCAGACATGGAAAAATGGCTGATATAGGCCTTGGCCTGGCTGTCACGCGCAGCAAGGACATCCGATGCCCGCTTGATGTTCATGAACTCCTTGCTGCCGGGGTTTGCGATGGCATGGGTAAGCCCGTTCGTGGCGGCCATTGCAAGGAATGCCGCATTGATCCACGTCCTCTCGGGAAGGCCGAACGAGACATTGGAAAGGCCCAGAACGGTTCGACACCCGAACTGCCCGGCACACCAATGGATGGTTTTCAGCGTCTCAACAGCGGCCCCCGGATCGGCCGATACCGCCATGGTAAGGGCATCCACGATAATGTCGTCCCTGGTAAACCCGTATTCCCGGGCAGCCGAGAAGATTTTCTCAATAATCGGAATACGTTCTTCCGCAGTCTTGGGCAGTTTCCTTCCTCCAAGCGGCAGGAGTATGAACATGGCGCCGTACTTTTTCGCGATCTTCAGCAGGGCCTCGAGCTTGTGTTCTTCCCCGGAGATGGAATTGATCAGGGCCCTGCCGGGATAGAGCCGCAGCGCCGTCTCGATTGCATCGGGCGCGGATGAATCAATACTCAAAGGAGCATCCGTGCTGCGGGAAAGCTCACGAACCACCCGGGCAATAACGGCTGCCTCGTCAATGCCGGGCATCCCGACGTTGACATCGAGAAGGTCTGCACCATCGAGGCTCTGCTGCCTGGCAAAATTCCTGGCCAGCGTCGTCTTGCCTGCCAACAGCTCTTTCTGCAGGTCCTTCTTGCCCGTCGGATTGATCCGCTCGCCAATGATAACCAGCGGGGAGCCCTTAGAGAACACCACCGTCTTTCGTGCGGAGCTGACCGCGCTGAGGGATTTCACGGCTGGCTCCACCGGAGCAAGCCCTGCGGTCTGTTTCTTGAGTTCCCTGATATGGTCAGGGGTTGTACCGCAGCACCCCCCGAGGAGATGCACTCCCGCGGCTATGAACTCATGGGCATGAGCAGCAAAATCACCCGGCTCCATGTCGAAAAAGGTTTTCCCCTGCCTGAGCGTGGGCAGCCCGGCATTGGGCTTTACAACGAGGGGCACCATGGCGTGGGGTTTCATGGCCTTAAGCAACGGGATCATGCCGTCGGGCCCGGAAGAACAGTTGCAGCCCACGGCATCGGCCCCCAGCGACTGCAGAGTGACCAGGGCCGAAACAGGGTCCGTGCCGTTCAAGGTCCTGCCGGAGGCTTCATACGTCATGGTCACCATGGTGAAGATTTCACAGAGCTCCTTGACGGCGATGAGCGCTGCACGAGCCTCCTGAATATCCATCATGGTCTCTATGACGATGAGATCCACCCCGCCTTCAATGAGTCCGCGCGCCTGCTCGGTAAAGACGTTGACCGCCTCTTCGAAGCCTACCTCTCCAAAGGGTTCGATAAATCTTCCTGTGGGACCGATATCTCCGGCCACGAGCCCGTTGTCTCCTGCTGTAGACCTCGCCAGTGCGGCAAGGTCATGATTGATCCTCGAGACATCTGCTGTCCCGTACTGGGAAAGTTTGAACCGGTTTGCGCCAAAGGTGGAGGTATAGATAATATCGGCTCCGGCCGAGAGATAGTCCTCGTGCACCGATTGAATACACGCTTTATTATCGAGGCACCACAGCTCAGGGCATACCCCCTCGGGCATGCCTCGGGCCTGAAGCTCCGTTCCCATTGCACCGTCCAACACGATAATGCCGCCGCGAATCTTTTGAATAATCTCTTGTCTTGCCTTCACAAAAACCCTCGCTTTTATATATCACTGCCTGCTGGAATATATCCCGGCAATCGCCGTCACAGACTTTTCCGGCACAAGCAGATAATCCTCTGTAATCTTCACCCCAAGCTCGTTCATCATCAGCATATCATACATGATCTGCTGGTTTTCCAGGGCAAAATCACCATATCCGGCCGAATACCGCCTGCGGGTGAGCATTTTTGCCCGGCGCTTGAGATCCTGGTTAACATATCCCATGATCCAGTCCAAGGCCTTATCCGTCATCTCGCTGGCAACCGCATCGAGGACGACACCCCGGGTTATGTTATCCCCTGTGGTATCGCCACGTATTTCCTCCATGATCCTGCTCCCTGCCGTGGCCCCCAGCAAAACCACCTCGGTGCACCCGCTGATCATCCGGGCGAGCCCGGCACTGTGCAGAGAGCACCCTCCCTTCAGGCTGATGGACGCCCCTTCGATTGCGTCTATACCCAGGACGGTTGCTGCGCCCTTGAGCTCCATGAGCCCCAGGGCATGATCGATCCAGGTCTCCACCAGCTCCTTCTTAGCGGGAGGAATCTTTGTTCGATCTCTCCTGTAGCCGAGCCGCGCATAAATTTCCTTGTTCGGCACGGATACAACAATGGATTGAAACAATACAGGCCGTGTTTGCTCACACATCTCAATAGATCTAGTTGGAATCAGGGATTTTTTCAATAAGATCTTTTTTGTGCCGTCATATCCCGGTGTTTTTTTGATAATCACGGAAACATGTATAGTTATTCTCTTACGTTATATACCGAAAACAATTTGCTAATTTGTTTTGTATTATGATATGCCAATAACACAGACTGTGCAACAAAGAAGAGGGGAACAGTATGGATCTTGAAAGGCTTTTTTATCCACAAAGCATTGCGGTAATCGGCGCATCACCGTCTTTAAAGGGGAGGGGCAGCTTTCCCTACTACCAGGTGATAACCTGGGCCGGATACACCGGGAGGCTCTATCCGGTAAATCCCAAGTATGACGAGATTGATGGAGTAAGGGTATATCATACCCTCGATGAACTCCCCGAACCCGTAGACCTCGTGATCGTAGCGGTTTCTGCACAATATGCCCTGGAAACCATGGAAGCTGCAGCGAGAAACAAATCGAAATTCATACATTTTTTTACTTCCGGTTTTTCAGAGGTGGGAAACTTCGAACGTGAAGAGGCCCTGCTCAAGATCGCAAGAAAGGCCGGGATCAGGATCATCGGTCCAAACTGCATGGGCGTGCATTGTACAGAGTCCAGAGTAACCTGTGACATACCCCAATCGCCGGTTACGGAAATCGGCACGGTTGCCTTCCTTGGTCAATCAGGCGGAATGACTAATAATTTCATGCGCATGGCACACTCCCGGTACCTGGGACTCAACAAAATCGTATCGTATGGTAATCAGATCGACCTCAGGGTTGAAGACTATATGGAATACCTCGCCGCAGATGACGGCGTAAAGGTCATTGCCGCCTATATCGAGGATATCAAGAATCCCCGGGCATTCATCGAAGCACTGAAAAAGACTACCCCGGTAAAACCGGTCATCATCCTCAAAGGAGGCTCCTCAGAGCAGGGGGCAAAGGCGGCAGCGTCCCATACCGGCGCCTTGGCGGCCCGCTCGGAGATCTGGACCGCAGCAATGCGGCAGTATGGGTGTATCGAGGCACAAAACTTCGAACACATGATGGACCTTACCATGATGGGGGTTGCCGATCACCTGCCCCAGGGGCCGCGCCTCGGGTTTCTCGGTGCCGGTGGGGGAACGTCCGTATTGTTTACCGACCTTGCAGCAAAGAGAGGCTTGACCTTGCCGGAGCTGGGCAAAGAGGCTCAAGAGAGAATCGGCACAAAGATCAGCGACGTCAATACAAGCACCACGAACCCGGTGGATCTCGGCTTTTTCGGCTTTGACTTCGGCATCATGGCACACACGATCCAGGCAATGGCCGATGATGATGCGATCGATGTCATCATCCCCTATTTTTCCCTTGATTTCATCACGTCGTTCCAGAAGGACCAGCTCGAAAGCGGACCGCATCTCATTGTAGAGGCCGCAGGAAAGATCGCTAAGCCCATAATCCCCATCCTCTCGAGATTCACCGAAAATATGGTGGAGATCGAAGAGGTGCGTATCCGACTCACCTCAATATTCCAAAAGGCGGGTCTTGCTGTTTACAGCACCCCCCAGGATGCGATAGAGTCCATCTGCGGCGTACTCAACTGGCGGATGAATCACTACGCGCTTGCCGATGATTCTACCGTTCACCACAAAGCCGAGGCGCTGTAAAAACACGAACGGAAGGATTTCTACTATGAAGTATCTCGTTATGGGGGCCGGTGCCCTGGGCAGTGTGTTTGGCGGTCTGCTTGCAGGAAAGGGCCATGATGTCACCTTTGTGGGCCTCGATGATCACCTGAAAGCCATGCAGAAAGAAGGCCTTACGGTCACCGGCATCTGGGGAGATCACACCATTGATGATCCAAACGCTTATTACGGGACAGACGAACTCTCGGGCACCTTCGATGTTGTACTCCTGAGCGTAAAATCTTACTTTACCGCTGACGTGATCCGGCAGATCCTGCCGTTCATCACCGAAGACACCCTGGTCTTTTCCATCCAGAACGGCCTGGGAAACTGGGAGGCCATAGCTGATGTCGTGGGATGGAACCGCACCGTGGGTGCACGGGTCATCTTTGGTGCGGAAATCGTGAAGCCAGGTACGGCCAAGGTCACGGTATATGCCGACAAGGTATTGCTGGGCTGCCCCACGGGCGAGGCACCAATCGAAAAGATCAGACAAGTCTGCGACGACTTCAATGCAGCCGGCATCCCCTCGGCCATGAGCGACGAGATAGCAGCGGCTCTGTGGGGCAAGATCCTCTATAACAGCTCATTGAACCCTCTGGGCGCCATCCTCAATGTACCCTATGGCCGCCTGTGCGATGTCCCCGAGGTCCTCGATGTCATTCGCAGGATCATCCATGAGATCTTTGCAGTAGCGGGGGCAAAGGGCTTGAACCTGGGCTATGAAGGCCCGGATGAATACTACCGCTTCCTTCTCGATGTACAGATGCCGCCTACTGCACAGCACCGGGCATCCATGCTGCAGGATATGGACCTGGGGCGACGCACCGAGATCGATGCATTAAACGGGGCAATTTCGCTCTACGGCAGGGAGCTGGGAGTGCCCACCCCGGTAAATGACGTGATCACCGCCATCATCAAGGGGCTTGAGATAAAATCCCGGTAACCGCCTCTTCGAAGGTTTCATGAGCTGTATACCCATGCCCTGAACCATGATGGCTTGGTTATACCCCTTGGTTTTGTGCCCTATCGTCATAGCGATCTATAAATATAATAGGTTTTTTCCCCGGTGTTGATCGTTTCCGCAACCCTGAGGACAGAGGAATTCGCCGCGAGCTTTTCTGTTGTGATCAGGGCATAGCCCCGGCCGGTTGCATCGAGGGCAGGGATCTCCTCTTTCGTGATCAGGGGGGCCTTTTTTCCTATGGCCCAGATGATCTCAAAAGAAAGATCACCCACAAAGTAAAACTCCCGCTCCTTGAGATCGGGCTGTTCCCGCACGTGCATGAACAGCTCCGTCTTATCCTTGTCCTGGTATTGCGCACCTGCCGGCACCAGCAGAACAATCGCAAGGCATATCCCGACAATGGCTGCAATATGGGTATTGCCCGTGTTGCCGGTGAAGAATTGGTAGAGAATCACACCCCCTGTGAAGCCTATCGGGAGGGCAGAGAGCAGGGTAGGAATTCTCCCGTCAGAGAGATAGACGAGCGCAACCGCAGCAGCAATAAACGTAAACCCCATAACCATGCAGAAGGCGCCGTAGACAATGTTCCTGCCCCATCCCCGGGCCTGGCGCAGGTGGTATATTGCCATGGCCGAAACCACACAACCCGGAACAACCGCAGGAAAGAGGTAGCGTATCTTTTTCTCCGGGATCACCGAAAGAAAGACAATGGTCAGGAGAAACCAGAAAACAAAGAGCTTTTCCTGGGGTGTGAACTTTTTCCGGACAAAAGGTGCCATGACACCGTACAGGAGAAAGAACAGCCATATCCCGGCTATCCACTGCAGATTGGCCAGATAGTACCACAAGGGCTTTGTGTGATTGGTGAACCACGCCGAGGACTCCTGCGATGCTATGGCCGTTGCCGCATGCGGCGTGCTCATATACACGTATACCGGCCAGAGGGCAGAGAGGATCACGCACAGGCCAAGCCCCCACAGGAGCCCCCATGCGTTTTTCCGGACATCTTTTGTACCAAAGGCAATGCAGTAGCTTAAAAGGAATGGCGCAAGCATGGCCCAGAAAGCCACCGGCCCCTTGCTGTAAAAAGAGATTGCCATAAGAAACGAAAAAACAAAGAAGTACAAAGTCTTGCCCCTGGTCCGCATAAAGGCCTCGAGCATGGCCCATATGGCCCCGGCCATGGCAACATGCGGGTAGATATCCCACGAATTTTTCCTGGCGGACCACATGAACAGATAACCCGTTGCGAGAATGAGCATTGCGGTTATGGCAAACGCCGTATCACCGGTCACCCTCTTCACGAGAAGGAACACGAACAGTGCGAGCATGGCGGCGCATAGCCCGGCGGGGATCCTGTTCACGGTGAGGTTTGCATCGGTCCCTGCCCCCATCATGGCCAGTGCCGTGACCCAGGTAGGCAGCGGGGGCTTGGCTATACGAAGTTCTCCGTTCATGGTGGGGAGAAGCCACGAGCCGTTTTCCAGGATTTCTCTGGCAGTAATGAAATTTCTCGCCTCCATGTTGCTCACCGAGGTCAGGTCGTGGTGAAGGAAGATGCATATAAAGAGAACGGCAGAAATAAACAGGATGTTTTTATCCGGGCTCTTCATGGGATATCCTCTTGTCCATATGGATGATGGCGAAACAGCTTTGTTGTACTTTTGCAATTTCTTGCAGAGGTATAGAAGATTTGCTCGCTGATGTCCACTTTTGGGTTGAAAAAAACAACCCGTTGTTTTTAAGTAGGGCCAAACAATACCAACGAGGCCACATTCATGCGTCCAGAGACAGTCAGCATAAGTGTCGTTATTCCCTTTTACAATGAAGAGGCGTCCATTCTCTCCGTGTGCGAGGAAGTCCGGGAAGTCCTGTCCGCATTACCTGATCTCACCTGGGAGCTCGTCATGGTGAATGACGGTTCCACAGACACCACCGGGCAGATCATGGATGAGACGGCACAAAACCACAGCGATTTTCTCGCTGTGCACATCACCCCCAACAGCGGGCAATCAGCCGCACTTCAGGCAGGCTTTGAAGCGGCGCGCGGCGAATTCATCGCCACCCTGGACGGTGACGGTCAAAACGACCCCCGGGACATTCCCCGCCTGCTTGCGGCACTGAAGGAACAGAACCTGGACATGATGTGCGGTATCCGGTCGCAGCGGGCCGACAACTTCATCCGCCGCATCTCCAGCCGCATTGCAAATCGCACCCGTTCCTTTATACTGGGGGACAACATCACCGATGTCGGGTGTTCCCTGCGTATCTTCCGCCGGGCCTGTTTGAAACATGTCAGATTTTTCAGAAACGCCCACCGCTTTTTCCCCGCCCTTTTTCTCATGGCAGGGTATAGTGTTTCCGAGATGCCGGTCAATCACCGGCCCAGGCAACAGGGAACCAGCAAGTACGGCGGCGGCATAAACAGCAGGCTCTGGGTCGGAATTGCAGACCTGCTTGGTGTTTTGTGGCTGAGCAGACGCTCGCTTCGCTACACCAGCAAAGAAAACAATGGCCCTGAACTACGATAAAAACCTTCTCGGAGATCTCCTCCTCATTACGTCCGTGGCGGCTTTTTTCACCGCCATGGCGCTTGCGCTGAAAAACCCGGGTATCCGCGACATGCTCTTTGATATCCATACCGTGCGCAGGCTCCTGCAGGGTGGTCATGGACTCTCCGGGCAGGTATTTTCGGCATTCATTTTTGTCCTGGCCGGAGGGGGAGTGATCGCCTTGGGATTCCCCCGTCTGTGGATCAGCGCAGTGGGTGGCATCATATACGGGGCGTTCATGGGCACTTTTCTCTCCGTGATCGCATCGCTGATCGGTTCTTCTGCCACATACCTTGCAGGAAAAACATTCCTCGCTCATGTCGTGGAGAGGCGCGCCGGGGATACCCTGATGGTATGGCGCTTAAGATTTCAGGAGAATGCGTTCTGGTGGGTGCTCTACGGCAGACTGTTCCCGTTTTCCAACTCCACGCTGATGAATATGCTCTGCGGCAGCTGCGTGGTCCCATTTATTTCGTTTTTTTCTGCATCCTTTATCGGCTTCATCCCCCTTGCCGCAATCTTCGCCACCTTCGGCAGCGGCGGGGTAAAGGGGAATATGCTTCAGATTATCCTTGCCTCCGCGCTGCTGGTCGTATCGATCTTTGCCCGAAGGATCTTCAAGGGAAAGGATGCGCCGACATCCCCGTCTGCGGGCTGAAAAAAGGGGAATCCCCTGGCTGTGAACATAGAGGTGTGCCGGACAGATGAATCCACTGCCATAGAACAGCACATTATAGACCGGCGGCAATCTTCTCTTTGTTACCGGCTCCGATCCCAGCCTCGGATTTCCATCGAAAACCCTATTGTACGCTTGGGATATTGTTATGTCTATGCAGGAGCAGCATAAGCCGCTCCTGCACGAGTAATTACCTCTTCTGATACAATCGGTGGGGTTTAATCAGCGCTCACGTCCAATTCAACTTCACTGCCGGTGGCTGCAGTGACAGCAGGCAGTGAGGTGGTTCCGTCAGAGGCAACGACGCTATAGGTCCCTGCAGGCAGGCCGACATTGT
>CAYRCP010000035.1:0-12062 GCA_964422755.1 uncultured Bacteriovoracaceae bacterium
CGCACTGCAGGATGCTGACCTTTTTGCCGCCGATCTGGGAAACAAGGGCCTCGTACACATCGAGCACGCTGCGTCCCCACAGATGGGACGCATCTTTGATCTGCACATTATCCCCGTCCACCAGGAGGTACGAAGGGGAGGCTGCCCTGCCGGTAACAACAACGGCATCATAGCCCGCTCTTTTGATCATGGGGCCGATTTCTCCTCCTGCCTGAGAATCTGCCACTGCATCTGTTTCCGGGGACAAAGAGGTGAAACAGCATCTGCTCAGACCGCTCACCGCCGTCCCGGTGGTTACCCCCGGTGCTATGGTAATGATATTGTGCTCGGAAAGGGCGTCTGTCTCGGCAGCGGTTTCTTTCAGCAGAAAATAGGTGCCGAATGCCCCACCGCCCATATAGGTGCGGTAAAATTCCTCCGAAGGATGTTCTCTGCTGATCGTTGCGGTGCTCAGATCCACCCGCAGGATGGTTCCCGTATAGCCGTTGGACATAGTGACTCCTTAAAAAGGATATAAGGTACAAGGTCTAAGGTTCAAGGTATAAGGTGAACGGCAAAACCACATTCACCAGATAGCTCATACCCAGCGTTTCAACAGTCATGTTCCACAAGTCTCGATTTTTCCCTTTGGACCTTTGGCCCTTTGTATCTCTGGACCTAGCATCCAGATCTCACTTGACTTTCTTCCCATACGCCTGCCAATACAGCATCATCAGGTCATCCTTTGTGCACGAACGCGGATTGGTCTGGTGGCAGGAATCTTCATAAGCCTTGTCGCACAGCAGGGGCAGCTCGCCTTCTTCGACCCCGGCATCGGCCAGGCATGCAGGGATGCCGATGCGGTCTATGAGTTCTTCCACCGCATCTATCCCCTTTTCAGCGGCCTCCATCTCAGGCATGCCTGAGGTATTGATGCCAAAGCACCGGGCAACCTCAGCATATTTGTGGGCCGAGGTCTCCAGGTTGAACCTCATTACCGGCACAAGACACAGGGCATTTGCCAGCCCGTGCTGCATTCCGCACACGCTTGAGAGTGCGTGTGCCAGCGAATGTGCAGCACCGAGATCCTTCTGAAAGGCGACAGCACCCATCATGGCGGACATCATCATATAGCCGCGGGCCTCAATATCACCGGGATTCTTTACCGCACGATCAAGGTATTTTGCCACAAACTCGATGCCTTTGAGTGCAATGGCATCGCACATGGGATGAAAATCCTCCACCGCAAACGCCTCGATATTGTGGGTAAGGGCATCTATCCCGGTATAGGCGGTAAGGTTTCGAGGCAGGCCAACCACAAGCTCGGGGTCGAGGATGGCCTGTGCAGGCATCATCAGCGGGTGGCAGACCATGAACTTGCGGCCTTGAGATGCAGAGGTGATGACCGAGCACCTGCCCACCTCGCTGCCGGTGCCCGACGTGGTGGGGATGGTGATTACACAAGGCAGCGGACCCGAAATCTGCATATTCCCGCCCGTGGATACATCATAGCGGTTAAGGGGCCCATCGTTGACTGCCAGTACAGAGGTAACCTTGGCCACATCCAGGGGGCTGCCGCCGCCGAGCCCGATAACCCCGTTGCAGCTGCCCGCTGTGAATGCTTTGACTGCATTGTCCACATCCGCTTCGCAGGGATTGGCCTGAACCTCGCTGAATACGGCAAAAGGTACACCCGATTCTTCCAATACGTCGGTAATGGCAGTAAGTACATCCGTATTCTTCAGTCCCGGATCGGTCACAATAAGGGGTTTATCGATGGCCAGGTCCCTCAAATGTTCCGGCAGAAGCTTTCGTGCCCCCCGGCCGAACGTGATCTGGGTGGGAAACGAAAACCGGCTGATCTTGTCAAACATAGCGCTGGTCCTTTCTCTTAATGATTTTTTATCACCATACCATGTATACGCTCACAACCATATCGCGTGTAATGATAAAATAGATTTTGTCTCGTGTGAATCCCGATTTTTTCTATCAATAATGATTTGACCGATGAACGAATCAAAAACAGTGTCCATAATTCATTAAAATAATGGTGAGAGCAGGGAAGGATAGGCCTGGAGAACTTTTTTGTCAGTACAGGAAAGGGTTTTCAGAACAGGGGGGCTTGGTTCGGAGATCTAACAGCCATTGTCTGGATTTTTAAGAGGCTCGGACATATATGAAATTAACCGGGCAAACATTTTTTTTGTCAATAATTAAGATCTGATAACCCTGTTCTCTTTGGGGGTTTGTCGTCAGTTCATATTATACGGCAACCAACGAGGATTAAGAAGAACGTACCGATTGATGCGGTGAGTAATGTATTACGGACAGCCTTGCGACGCCTTTTCTCTTTTGCGTTTGCCTGGATTATCCGGTCACGGAGCTCAAGGCATCTGTTTACATTGATGACATATCTGCTTCTTTGATCAAAGCTGTCAACCATGGGGCAATATCTGTCTCCGAGTTGTTTGTGCATGATGTTGAAAACATGTTCACAGACATCGAGCCGTTTAAGCATCTCGTCTTTATAAAAATGCGGATTGGTGCTGCCGGACAGGTCGGCATAGCGGATAAGGGCGTCAAGCAGTAGCAGTTGATTATCACTGACCTTCTTCATGTTCTTCATTGATCACCTCCTGATGCATGGATTACTTGGTGCCGGCCTGATGGTGTGTTTTAGAGCATGATGCATGCCAGTAGATACTGAGCTCTAATTATTGAATAATTTGAAATATTCATACATGAAGAATTTCATGATTGTGATCCGGGTTACATGGGTAAAAAAATCATTGATATAGATAAAGAGGTAAAGAAAATACTATGTGGAATGATAACGTCTATGAAATTGTGATTTTTTATCTGCCTGCTGTAAAAAAGGGCTTGAATAATAATAAAGAATGTCAATATTCCCCGGATTTCCGGTGTGTTACCCAATAAGTGTTTCTGAGCAGTGTGACATGAAAGGCATGATCTTTGCGGGTTCTGCCTTGTTCCCATTCATTCCCTTTTCCTGCCTTTTTTTTAGAACCTGAAAAATTAAAGATAACCCTATGGTTTTCCGACTTGTTTTATGAAAACTCAAAACTAGAGAGATCGCAACGAGGGGGCACAGACAGGACTATGGAAATACCACCATCACGAAGACCGAGCATCATTGCCTTGTTCGCTCTGGCATCAGGAATTATCCTTTTATTCTTGGCGTTAAGTGCTGCTGTTGATTTTCGCCGCACCCAGCATGACCTGTTCAGGGATGCCGAACAAAAAGCCACGCAGCAGACACATGAATCCTGCCGCAAGCTGAACGAGCAGTTCAGCTCTTTGTCGAGGCTGGCTGATGCGTATGCGGACGACCTGGAAGCCGGGAGGTATACGCGCCAAGAGATCGAATCGATGATCGCGAAGGTCATGACTCAAAACCCGCATGTCTTCGGGTTCTGTATTGCCTTCAAGCCGTATGCTTTTGAGCCCGGTACAAGGCTGTATGCCCCCTACAGCGACCGGAAAGACGGCCGCATCAGGATGATGCAGGTGGAAGACGTATATGATTATACAAAGAAAGAGACCTCGGGCGGGAACTGGTATGTGAATCCCATGAACAACGGACCAGGATGGACAGAACCGTATTTCGGCAGTGCGAGCAATGATCTTCTGGCTGTTTATTCAGTTCCCTTTACTGCGCCGGGGGAAACGAAAGGTTGCAGCGGCGTGGTCTCGGCGGTGTACAGTATCCACGATGTCAAAGACATTATGGAGCAGCTGAATCTTGACAGTAAGGGGTTTGGGTATCTCGTGTCAAAGACCGGGACCTTCCTGTCACATCCGAATCGCGATTATGTGAAACGTCAGGAAAATATTCAGAGAATCTGCCGACAGAAAGGACTTCCCCGGGAAACCATCGAGCTGATCATGGCAGGGACCGGTGAGGTGCTGCAGTACCGCAACGATTTCACCGGGCGCGAATCTTCCCTGGTTTCCCTCGCAGTGAAGTCTACAGGATATGTTCTGACCACTGTATACGATCGTGACCTCATGGTTAAAAATAAGGACTTCAGCAGGACCTGGATGATCAGAATCAGCCTGTTTGCCCTGTCCGGTATTTCCCTGTTCCTGGTCTCGTGGGTCTTTTTTCGCCCAGTCTCAGCAGGGAGATTGTGGTCATTGGGCATCATCCTTTCTGTCCTGCTCGTAATCGAGATCGGGTTTATCTGGTGCCTTGCCCTCAGCTTCAATCCGTACAACCGGGACAACAGCGTGACAATTCTCGATCACGGCGCGCTCAAGGGATTTATCAATTCGCGGATGCGTCAGGCCTTAAATGCTCACGAAGAGGAGTTTATTACGATCCCCACCGGGGTCTTTGTGCAGTCGCTGGAGTTTGACAGCGCCAACAATGTCGTGCTTACCGGCTATGTCTGGCAGAAATACGCCAACAACATCCCCTCAGATATCACCCGCGGGTTTATACTGCCCGAGGCTATCAGTGCAAATATTACCGAGGCATACCACCGCTCCAATGGCGAGGGGGAGACGATCGGCTGGTACTTCGAGGCCACTCTGCGCCAGGATTTCGACTATTCCCGCTACCCCCTCGACAACAAGGATGTGTGGCTGCGGCTGTGGCATGGTGATTTTCACCGCAATATTATCCTCGTTCCGGATATCGACTCTTACCAGATCACCGACCCCAAATCCCTGCCCGGGGTGGAGCACGATATCGTCTTGTCTGGGTGGGATATCCAGGAGAGTTTTTTCAGCTATGTCCACAACAGCTACAATACAGACTTCGGCATACCCTCCTACAGTGGGATGGAGCGCTTCCCGGAGCTCTACTTTACGGTCATTATCAAGCGCAAGTTCATCAATCCGTTCATCTCAAACCTGCTGCCCTTTCTGGTCATGTCGTGCATCCTCTTCGGCTCACTGCTGCTCGTCTATCAGCGGGAGGAAAAGACGAGCAAATTCGACAGTTCCGTTAACGGAACCCTGGGGGCCTGTGCCGCTCTATTCTTCTCGGTTTTGATCGCCCACTCAGGGTTGAGGGGCTCCATCTCGTGCAGCGGAATACTTTACCTGGAGTATTTCTACTTCGTGATGTACGGGGCAATCGTGATCGTTGCGATCAATGCATTCCAGGTGGCCTACGACAGCAGGAGCTTCCTGATCACCTATGGTGACAACCTGATAACCAAGCTTCTCTACTGGCCGGTCATTCTGAGTGTTCTCCTGTTCGTCACCGTGCGGACATTCTACTGAGGAGATAAACCGGAAAGCAAAAAAACGGGGGCGTTCTATTTTTCCCATGAGAAAACCTCATGCTTGACCTGGGTCAAGGTCTTCCACCTCCTTATACTTTAATGGGAGAACAGGAGGCTGGCAAACCCGGCCTTTTTAAAGGAGGAACCAACATGGCGGAACAAAAAGAGATGAAAGATATGCTGGGAAAGACCATGATACTCAAAGAGCTTGCCGCATACCAGGATCATTCCGTGGTAAGCAGGGAGATCATCAAGAAGCCTGCAGGCACGGTGACGGTCTTTGCCTTTGATGAGGGTGAGGGTCTGAGCGAGCATACAGCACCGTTCGATGCCCTTGTCCATGTCATGGAAGGTACAGCGCAGGTCACCATAGCCGGCACGCCGCATACGGTTCAGGGGGGCGAAATGATCATCATGCCTGCGGGAAAGCCGCACGCGCTCAAGGCAGAAACCAGGTTCAAGATGCTGCTCGTGCTGGTGAGGTAGCGAGGGGATTCCAGGGTCCATGAAATATTGACAATGCAATACTAAAACCTGGATTCACAGGCAGCGATGCTCTCCTGAGGGAAGATCTTATGTGTTGAAATATCTCTTGCAATGATGTAATTTGTATGGTCTGATCATTTGATCGTGATTTGCGTCAGACAGGAAATCCTGGCGGCAGAATTCATCCGGCAAGAGGATCGACATTATAACACGTTGGAAAAACAACCATGAATCCAGGAACTGAAATAAATCTCTCGCACATCGCATCTTCTTGGGAGCAATTCATTACCGCGGACCTTGATGATCCGGATGCGGTCCGACCCGAGATAATAAAATCGTGGGAAAGATGTCATGCCGCAGGAGTTGATCCATTCACCATCAGCGGGAGGATGATTCTGGACTCAGCTGAGGTTGAGGACCTCATCGATCGGCACAAGGACTTTATCGAAATCGCCCGGCACTTCATGATCAGGCTCTACGAGTTTGTGAAGGGATCCGGGTTTATCGTGCTGTTGTCCGACGAACAGGGCTGTATGTTGGAGGTTATCGGCGATCAGGATACCCTGGTGGATGCCGCAAAAATAAACCTGATCAAGGGTTCCAGTTGGGATGAACGGTATGTGGGAACCAATGGCGTTGGAACCGTCCTCATGCTGGAGAGGCCCTTCCAGGTCACTGGCCCTGAGCATTATTGTCAGAGCGTGCATGGCTGGACCTGTTCCGCAGCCCCTATTTTTCATGACCATGGCGGGGTGAGAGGGGTGCTGCAGTTGTCGGGACCATCTCATGCTGCTCACCTGCATACCCTGGGCATGGTCGTGGCTGCAGTGGACGCGATCAGTGAGCAGATCAGGATCAAGGAGCAGAATCGTGAACTGACTGTCCTGAACAACAGCCTGACAAACATGTTCCAGACCATGACGGACGGGGCGCTGCTTATCGATAAAGAGGGGATAATTACGCAGATCAATCCTCCGGCCGAAGAGATCCTCGGTAATCGTGTGATCGGCAATCCAATCGAGACGATCCTCGGCACGATGACCCAGACCGGCATGATTCTGGGCGAGGGGAGATCCTACACGGATATCGAGGTGATGTTGAAGACCTCAACAGGCGGTATCCACTGTCTTGGCAGCGGCAAACCGATCAAGGATGAGCAAGGGCGGGTGAGCGGTGCTGTCGTTTTTTTCAATCCCATCAACAAGGTCAAGAAGCTGATCAACCGCTTCAGCGGTGCCCAGGCAAGCTTCACCTTTGGTGACATCATGGGCGGGCATGATAAAATGCAGCAGGCAGTCCGAATAGCATACCGGGCCTCTGCCAATAAGAGCAATGTGATTATCGAGGGCGAAAGCGGGACCGGAAAGGAGCTCTTTGCCCAGGCCATTCATAACGAGAGCGCCCGCCGGGAAGGTCCTTTTCTGGCACTGAACTGTGCCGCTTTGCCCCGGGATTTGATAGCCGCCGAATTGTTCGGCTATTCCGAAGGGGCTTTTACCGGGGCCAGTCGGGGTGGCAGGCCGGGGAAATTTGAAATGGCATCCGGTGGTACGCTCTTCCTCGATGAGATCGGCGACATGCCGCTGGATCAGCAGGCATCGCTGCTGCGGGTGCTGCAGGAAAAGAAAATCACCCGTATCGGGGGCGATAAGGTGATCCCGGTGGATGTGCGGATCATCTGTGCAACCAATAAGAACCTGAAGGCAGAGGTCAAAAAAGGAAACTTTCGTCAGGACCTCTACTACCGGCTGAATGTCATCGTGGTATCCGTGCCCCCTTTGCGGGACCGCGGTGATGATGTTCTAATGTTGTTTGATTATTTTTTGAAAAAAGTCTGCCGTAAATCGAATACAGACATCAGGGATGCCAGCCCGGATGTCAGGGCATGCCTTGTGCACTACGATTGGCCCGGCAATGTGCGCGAGCTGGAAAATGTGGTTGAGCGGATCATTCATATGGCGGAGGGTGGTCAGATATGCCTGAGGCACTTGCCGGCCGAAATAGCCTCATCTCAGTGCAGCGAGTTTTGCACCCGGCCGGAGATACCCTTGCCGGAGCCGCCCCCTGCTGAGTGCGGCAAAAACATAAAGCAACTGCTCGAGGAACAGGAACGCCAAATGCTCCTCGTCCTCCTGCAACGCTATAAGGGCAATGTCACTCAGACTGCCAGGGAGATAGGTGTTTCCCGCAATACAGTCTACCGCAAGATGCAACTCTACGGTATCTTGAGGCAATATTCATTCGATTAAGCACTTAATGGGAAGGAGGATCACCTGTTCCTCCTTCACCCACCATATACAACATCTGTACCAGTTATGGAGCACCTGTCACTATTTGGAACAAACGTGAGTCCTGTATAAATTCGTCCTGCCTTTTTGTAACTGACTGTAATCTAACATCATATATATCATAATACGTGCTCTGCGTTTATCTGGCATATGTATTGCTCAATACAAGTTGAACGTTTTGGACACAGGCCCATGAGCTACAGCCGAGGTCTCTGTCATACAGATCCGGACATGTATTTTGGGTACAACATCAACGAAAGAGTTTCAGTAGATATACAAGCAGAATGCAAGGGGGATAGAGATGTCAAAGATGTTAATGATTTACCCTGAACGATGCTCAGGGTGTCACGAATGTGAACTGGCGTGTTCTTTTTTTCACGACGCTGAGTTCAGACCTCATACATCCAGGATACAGGTTTCTTCCTGGGAAATGGAAGGTCTCTCCATACCGACAACCTGCATGCAGTGCGAGGATGCGCCATGCGCAGCTGCCTGTCCGGCAGGCGCGCTATCTTACGAACCCGAAAACAGCCGGGTGGCCTGGGATGAAAAAAAGTGCATCGGCTGCCGTATGTGCACCCTGGCCTGTCCCTTTGGGGCAATTGTTTTCGAGGCAGCCAAAAGGCGTATCATCAAATGCGATCTGTGCGACGGCAATCCGGAGTGTGTCCGGGTATGCCCGGAGAGTGCCATCGTTTTCGTGGAGGACACCGATGCGGCCAGGGTACGCAAGAAGGAACTCGCCATAGGGTTCAAGAAATTATTCGAGGAGGTGGCCTGATGAACGGCTGGATTGGTAGGATCTTGAGAGTGAACCTGAGCAAAGGGAGCGTGAGCAATGAAGCACTTGATCCCGCTCTGGCAAAAATGTATCTCGGCGGGCGCGGCCTCGGCAGCAAGTTCCTGTTTGACGAGGTCGATCACACGGTCGATCCCTTGAGCCCGGACAACAAGCTTCTCTTTGCCGCCGGACCGCTCAGCGGCACCTTCGCTCCATCGGCCGGACATTATAACGTGGTCACAAAGGGACCGCTCACCGGCACCATCGCGGCTTCCAGTTCAGGAGGCAAGTTCGGGCCCATGCTGAAATATGCCGGTTATGACATGATCATTATCGAGGGCAAGGCAAAGCACCCTGTCTACCTCTGGATACATAACGATCAGGTCGAGATCCGCAGCGCCGAAGATCTCTGGGGTCTGCCCGCTCCTGAAACCACCGCCAGGGTCTGTGAAGCGACCGACGATGATGCGAGCGTGGCCTGTATCGGACCGGCCGGGGAACGTCAGGTCTACTTTTCCTGTATCATGAATGAATGCAACCGGGCTGCGGGCAGGACCGGTGTGGGGGCCGTGATGGGATCGAAAAACCTCAAGGCTGTTGCTGTGCGGGGTACCGGAGCCGTGCGCGTGAGCGACAACGATGCCTTCCGCGTTGCCGTGGACAAGGCCAGCACCAGGATCAAGGAACATGCCGTGGGCGGAAAGGGGCTGCGTGCCTATGGGAGCGATGTTCTCGTAAATATTCTCAATGAGATTGGCGGGCTGCCTACCCGCAATTTCCGCGAGTCCTACTTCCCCACAGCAGACAAGGTGGGCGGGGAATCGCTGACCAAACAAATTCTGACGCGTCCGCGCGGCTGCTTCTCCTGCATTATCAGCTGCGGCCGGGCTACAAGGGTGAAGAATCCGAAGTATGCCGGTCAGGGCGAGGGGCCCGAATACGAGAGCGCCTGGGCATTCGGCCCTGACTGTGGCATCGATGACCTCGATGCCGTAACCAAGGCAAACTATATCTGTAATGAGTATGGCATGGATACGATCACCTTGGGGTCCACGATCGCCTGTGCCATGGACATGTTCGAAGACGGCATCATTACGACTGAAGATACCGACGGTATTGCGCTCAACTTCGGGAACACCGACGCAATGCTGGAAATGGTCAACAAGACCGCCCGGGGCGAGGGCTTCGGGAAAAAGCTGGCAATGGGCAGCTACCGCCTTGCCGAAAGCTACGGCCATCCCGAGTATTCCATGACCGTCAAGAAACAGGAATTGGCAGCATATGACCCCAGGGCAATTCAGGGTATCGGGCTGAACTTCGCCACCAGCAACCGCGGCGCCTGCCACATCCGGGGCTATACGATCTCCCCCGAGGTTCTTGGAAACCCGTTCAAGGTCGACAACACGGTTACCGAAGGCAAGGCCGAGCTGGACATCACCTTTCAGAACCTCACTGCTGCCCTCGATTCGCTCGGTACGTGCGTCTTTGCCACATTCGGCCTTGGTGGAGACGAGCTGGCCGAACTCCTCAGTACGGCCACAGGGATCTCCTATTCAACCGAGGACTTCATGGCGGTGGGAGATAGGATCTGGAACCTCGAGCGGGTCTTCAACCTCGACGCAGGCTTCACAGACAAGGATGATACACTACCTGAGAGGGTCCTGAAAGACCCGGTTCCCGAAGGCCCCTCCAAGGGCCATGTGAATCACCTCGACCAGATGCTTCCCGAGTATTACGCACTGAGGGGCTGGGATGAATCCGGAGTCCCTGAGGCAGAAAGTCTTCAGAAGCTGGGGCTGTAAGGGGCAATAAATACCATGGAGACCGGAGGGATGCCGTTGCATCTCTCTGGTCTGTCTCAAAAAAGAACAAGGAGTCATACCCATGAAATATGTACTGATCGGTGGCGGACCGGCCAGCGTTGCAGCTGCCGCAACCCTGCGGCAGGAGGATATGTCGAGCGAGGTAACTATCCTGTGCAGGGAACGGTTCAAGCCCTATTCCAAGATGGTGCTGCCCTATCTCCTGGCCGGAGATGTGCAGGAAGAAGACCTGTATCTGTCCGAGCCGGACGGGGTCGACATCCGGCTGAACCAGGAGGTTGTCAGGGTCGATCCCGACGCGCATGAGGTCATAACCTCATCTGATGAGCATTATGCATACGACAAGCTCCTTATAGCTACTGGGGGCGATGCCAAGAGACTCAAGATCGAAGGAGCGGACCTGCCCTTTGTCTACACGATTCGGGACATTCCCGATGTTGACGGGATCAGGAAACAGTTGAAGGGAAAAAACGGGCGGGTCGCCATCGCCGGTGCAGGTCCGGTGGGCATGGAGATAGGCGATGCCCTGTTCAGACTGGGCTTCGATGTCACCTTTGTGATCAGCTCGAATCGGGTCTTTTCCACCATGATGGATGTGGAGGCAGCGGCCTTTTTTGAAAAAAAGCTTGCCGGGATGGGTGTCGAGGTCCTCAAAGGCGACGATATCGTCAGGATCGACGAAGACGGCACGGTTCACCTCAAATCCGGGCAGAAACGCGCATGTGAAGCCGTGATTGTCGGCAAGGGGGTCAACCCGAGCATCTCCTTCCTTGCAGGCAGCGGCATCGAGACGAACACCGGCATTGTGGTGGATGCTTACCAGCAGACGAATGTGGCCGATATCTATGCTGCAGGCGATGTGGCAGAGACCTTTGATATCGTCCATGAAGATCAACGCATCAATGCCCTCTGGCCTGAAGCAGAGCAGCAGGGCCGTATCGCGGCGTTCAATATGGCATTCATGCCCGCCGCCTATCAGGGCAGCCTGTCAAGAAACATCCTTCATGCGTTCGGCATCTCGGTCCTCTCCGCCGGCATGGGGCGGGCTGACGGGCCCGAAGTGCTCAAGGACGAGCACCAGGAATATTTTCGCAAGATCGTGCTCGAAGATGGCATACTGAAGGGATTGATCTTTGTCGGCGAGGTGCGCAATGAGGGTCTGTTTATATCCCTGATGAAACGCAGGGTCGATGTCTCCGCATTAGCCCCTTCAATTCTCAAGGGAAAATACAGTTATTCAAAATACTTGAAGTCAGCCATGGCCATACGTGCCTGATTATACCCCCTCCTCATGCCCTCAATCCGCCAGCCCTGCTGGGCAGGCGGATTGAGGGAGATTGTATCCTGACGCGCCATGTGCAGCCGCCGGACATTTATATGAAAACAGAAGCCAGTATCCAGAATAAAAACCTTGAAAATCTTCTGACAAGTGGGATCGAGATACCAGTGA
>CAYRCP010000036.1:0-11951 GCA_964422755.1 uncultured Bacteriovoracaceae bacterium
GGACGCCTTAAATCATGGGGTAAACAGGCTCCGCCTGCCTGTTTTTATCCAGTACCCCGGTACTCCATTACTCCATTTTTTCTGCGGGGTTTCTTACTCGCTTGTCCTGCTTAGTTGAAAACGAAGCGGGGATCTCCCCGATCGAATAATTGAAACCTCCATAATATCCCCTGAATGCCCTCACACTGCTGCATATTTTTCTTGACAATGAAGGTGCTTTTGCCTTAAAGAGACGCCTAAATTTGTTTACTACAATAAACTATCGGACACACTTAAGTGTCTTGGAGGACAAGGTGAAGATTGGCGAAAAAATAAAAAATCTTCGGTTGGCTCAAGAGCTTACGCAGGAAGATCTCGCCAACAGGTCCGACCTCACCAAAGGGTTCATATCTCTTTTGGAGAGAAACCTTCAGTCACCGTCCCTGGACACGCTGGAACACATCCTCAACGCCCTGGATACCAGAGCCAGCGAGTTCTTCCGTGATGAGGGTGCAGCGGAGGTGGTCTTTCACCGGAAGCAGCGCGTCACCATCAAGAACGAGGAAGAGACCGGTGTGAGGCGAGAGGTGCTCATTGCAGGGGCGCAGGACAGGGAGATGGATCTTCTTCTGGTGACCCTTGAACCCGGTGCTATCACCTACCAGGAAAGGGCCCACTATGGTGACGAATGCGGGTTTGTGCTCGCCGGAAGGATCGTCATCAACCTGAGCAAGGAGACATACCTTGCCGCGGCAGGGGATTCGTTCTACTACACGGCGAACAAGAAACACTGGATAGAAAACAAATCAGACAAGGCGGCAAGGTTTCTCTGGATCTCTGCCCCGCCGAGTTTCTAAACCATATCTTAATGAAAGGGGGACATACCCATGATTTTTAAAACACCCACCACCTATTTTATGACATCCGGGGCTTCGGAAGGCTTCACGCTCCTGAACGCTTTCGACGGCGCACTTATCGATGCAGGCATTGGCAACACTAACCTCGTGAGGATGAGTAGTATATGTCCCCCCCATACCCAGGAAGTCTTTTCCGTAAACCTGCCGCACGGGGCACTTGTCCCTGTGGCCTATGGCTCCATCACCTCCGAGAAGCCAGGCCAGGTCATTGCCGCAGGAGTAGCCATCGCATTCCCTGAAGATGAGGACCACGCAGCTCTCATCATGGAGTACTCTGCACAAGACTCCAGGGAGGTCGTCGAAGCCAAGGTGAGGAAGATGGCCGAGGAAGGCATGAAGATGCGCGGCAAGAAGGTCCGCGAGATCAAGAGCGCAGCTACGGAGCACACGGTAAAGGAATTCGGCGCAGCCTTTGCCGCCGTGGTGCTCTGGGACTAGATCTTGACCGAAGACCGGTCTGATAACAGACCCGAAGTCAGGAGCGTACCATGAGCACTTTCATGGCATCGAAACATGACGGGACCATATGCCTCTTTGGGGCACCGTTTGATTCCACCGCGAGCTTCCGCCCGGGGTCGCGCTTCGGCCCTGGTGCGATCCGTGAGGTATCCTATGCCCTGGAGACCTTTTCTCCTGGCCAGTCGGCGGATCTGGAAGACTGCTCTTTTATGGACAGGGGCGACCTGGAGCTCCCCTTCGGCGACCCGAACCCGGCACTTGCGAGCATAGAAGAAACCTGTCGCGATATCTTCTCTGCAGACAAGATTCCGTTTCTGCTGGGCGGAGAGCACCTGGTAAGCCTGGGTGCCATTCGCGCCGCTGCGCGGGTTTACCCTGACCTGAAGGTCATCCACCTGGATGCCCATGCCGATCTGAGGGACGATTATCTGGGCATGAAACTCTCGCACGCCACGGTCATGCGCCGGGTGCTGGATCTCCTGGGGCCGGACAGCGTACGGCAGATAGGCATCAGATCATGCACCAGGGATGAGAATAAAACAGTAACCAGGCTCAAATCCTCACCCGAACAGATTGTCTCGTGGGCAGGGACGAGTCCCTGCTACCTCACCTGCGACCTCGACATACTGGACCCTTCCGTCCTGCCGGGCACCGGCACACCCGAGCCCGGCGGACTCATGTTCAACGACCTGACAGCCATCCTGATCTCCATTATCACCAGGCTTACTATCGTGGGCCTCGACGTTGTCGAACTCGCACCGCAGCTCGACCCTGCAGGGGTCTCTGCAGTTGTAGGGGCAAAGGTGGTGAGAGAATGTCTGATAGCGCTGGAGAAGCAGGCTGAAAACCATCGGCGGCCGGTAATGGGTCTGTCACGCAGATCCGGACAAGAAGAGGAGCTTCAATCATGAATAACCTATTGATCATTGGTGCCGGGGCGGCAGGATCAGTTGTGGCAAAGAAATGCGCCCTGAACCGTGAGGTCTTCACAAAGATCCACCTCGCATCGCGAACCCTGAAAAAATGCCTCAGGGTCCAGAAGGAATGTGCTTCTGACATCACTGTCTCCCAGGTGGATGCAGACGATACAGCACAGGTCATCCGCCTGATCGAAGAGCAGAGGCCCGATGTCGTTCTCAACATGGCCCTGCCCTATCAGGACCTGCCCATCATGGATGCATGCCTGGCAACAGGGGTTCACTACCTGGATACGGCCAACTATGAACCCAGGGACGAGGCCAAATTCAGCTATACCTGGCAGTGGGCATATCAGGACCGCTTCAAGGAAAAGGGCATCATGGCGGTGCTCGGCTGCGGCTTCGACCCGGGCGTGATCAGCATCTACTGCGCCTATGCCCAAAACAATCTCTTCGACGAGATCGACACCATCGACATCTTTGACTGCAACGACGGCAGCCACGGCAAGGCCTTTGCCACCAACTTCAATCCCGAGATCAATATCCGCGAGGTCACGCAGCGCGGAAAATACTGGAAAGAGGGAAAATGGATCGAGATCGATCCGCTGAGCATCTCCTGCATGATCGATTATCCAAAGGTAGGGCCTCGCAACTCTTATCTGATCTACCACGAGGAAGAGGAATCCCTCGTCTTGAATATCAAAGGGCTCAAGCAAATCCGCTTCTGGATGACCTTTTCCGACGACTATATCAAGCACCTGGAGGTGCTGCAGAACGTCGGTATGACGAGGATCGACCCGGTCATGTACAACGGGGTGGAGATTATCCCCCTGCAGTTCCTTAAGCACCTCCTGCCCGAGCCCTCTTCCCTTGCAGAAAACTACACCGGCAAGACCTCCATCGGGGCCATCCTGCGGGGGACAAAGGACGGCGAAGAGCTGGCGTATATCATCTACAACGTGTGCGACCATGCCGAGACCAACCGCGAGGTGGGCGCCCAGGCGGTCTCCTACACCACTGGCGTGCCGGCCGTGACCGGGGCCATGATGATGATGAAAGGGATCTGGAGCGGCAAGGGCGTATTCAACGTGGAGCAGCTCCCGCCCGAGCCTTTCCTGGAAGAGGTCGCCCGGCAGGGCCTGCCCTGGCATGTACACAAGCTCGACGCGCAGGCATACAGGGAACTCGCTGCACTATGACCTGTCTGCCGCCGCTTCTCGAAGCGGCACTCCCAGGGATCGCCACACCGGCCTATGTAGTGGACATGGCTGTGCTGAAAAAAAACATGGCCACGGCCGCACATATCCGCGCACAAGCCGGGTGCAGGATTCTCCTTGCCACCAAGGCCTTTGCCCTGCCCGAGGTGTTTCCGCTCATGCGCGAATACCTCGACGGCACCACGGCCAGCGGGCTTCATGAAGCACGTCTCGGCAGAGAAACCTTCGGTAAAGAGGTGCACGTCTATGCGCCGGCCTATACCAAAAACAGTCTCCAAGAGCTTTTGACCATCAGCGATCACATCTACTTCAATTCTGCTGACCAGCTCCGGCGCTTCCTCCCTGAGGTCAACGCTGCTGGCAGCGACAAGAAGATCGGCATCCGTATCAACCCCGGGTATTCCAATGCAACACTGGGCGGTCACCTCTACGACCCGTGCTCGCCGCGATCACGTTTCGGCGTGCTTGATGCCGACCTCGATGATCTCCCCTGGGACGAGATCGATATCCTGCATGCCCATTCGCTGTGCGAGTCGCTGCATGACGGATCCGTGGGGCTCATCGAGCATATGGCCCGGGAATTCGCCCCCTACATCAGGAGAGTCAGTGCGGTCAACTTCGGCGGCGGACACTTCATCAACAAGGAAGGGTATGATATCGAGGCGCTCATCAGGGCCATCCGCGATTTTCGCGCCGCTTTCGGCGTCGAGGTCATCATCGAGCCGGGCAGCGGCCTCGTGGTGGATGCCGGGTACCTCGCCACCACGGTTGTCGATGTCATTCACAACCAGACCGACATCGCCATACTCGACACATCGGCCTCATGCCACATGCCCGATGTCCTGGAGGTGCCCTACACACCCCCGCTCTATGGCGCCGCTGCACCGGGGGAAAACCCCTGCACCTTCGTCCTTGCCGGCAACACCTGCATGGCAGGCGATGTCATCGGTGAATATTCGTTCCCGGAGCCTCTCAAGCCCGGAGACTCTCTCGTGTTTGGTGATATGCTCCAGTACAGCTTTGTGAAGAACAACACCTTTAACGGAACCCCCCTGCCCGATATCGCCCTGCTGCACGAAGACGGCCGCTACGAGGTGGTGCGCCGCTTCGGGTATGATGATTTCAAGGGCCGGTTATGCTGAAACCAGCGAACCGGTTACATGGGGAACAATCGGGGTCTTGATTCATGAATTTTATCGTGGAACAGATTGGGTGGCGGTCTAAGAGAACTTTATGCCGGACAGGCTGGAGCGGGAAATTATACGCAGAGTTGTTTCTCCTGAAAATACGATTCTGTCCACAAACTTTTACCTCATGAGAGGCCAATAAGAACATCACACGCTCGAACACGTGAGCCCACAAGTTCTTTAAGAAACTGTATCGGCCCTGGCAGGAATGACAATCCCTCGACTTGTGCAATTGACCCATGATCATGGATTAATTCCAACTATTTCTTTTCACCCGGACACCTTACCGGGAGCCGAAGATCACACGTCTGTAAAAACCTCGTATCCTGATAAATTGTCGGTATGGTAAGGCTTGACATTCCTGATACCAGACTTACTTTTTAAGTCGATAATATATAAAGGGATACTCCAACCACCATTATATCACAAAGGAGGATATACCATGGCCAAGGATAAATCGTTTAAAAACAAAGGATTGACCAGGCGAGAGTTTCTCAAGAAGACAGGGGGAGCTGCACTAGCCGGCGCTGCCGGCGGTAGTTTGCTCCTTGGTCCACGAAGAGCTCTGGCCGCCGATATGCCGAAATCGTGGGATGAAGAAGCCGATGTGCTGGTGCTGGGATTCGGAGGGGCAGGAGCCTGTGCGGCAATAGAGGCCCATGATGCGGGGGCAAAGGTCCTTGTTCTTGAAAAGCAGGCCATGGAAACCCACTACTCCAATACGAGGATGTCCGGCGGCATCTTCCATTGCCCCGACCCGAAGGGGAACAAGGCGGCACTCAAGGAGTATGCCAAGGCCATGTTCAGCGGTGAGAACATCCCCTGGAAGTTCGAAGGGGAACAGCCGCAGTGGTCCGATGACATCGCGGAGAAGTTTGCAGAATATGCCCCCCAGAATATCGCCTTCCTGCAGAAGCTCGATCCCGATTTCAAGGTAGTCAGCATGGGCGGCTTTGCAGGTGCTGCCTTCCCCACTTTT
Source organism: uncultured Bacteriovoracaceae bacterium (assembly GCA_964422755.1). Taxonomy (GTDB): domain Bacteria; phylum Desulfobacterota; class Desulfomonilia; order UBA1062; family UBA1062; genus DSAD01. The sequence goes on from CAYRCP010000036.1 coordinate 5,656, forward strand.
CCCGGTGCCGCCGACTCCGGATACCGGGTCTTCGGAAGCACCTTTACCGGCCAGGCGATGTTCAACACTCCCACCAAAGATCTGCCGAAGGCACAGAAGATGAACGGCGAGGCATTTTTCACCGTGCTCAAAGGAGGCGTCGACAGCAGGAAGATCCGGGTGCTGTACAACACACCGGCAAAACAGCTGGTGACCAATGACAAGGGTGAGATAGTCGGGGTTATCGCAGTGAACAAGGCAGGCAAGGAGATTGCCTGCAAGGCAAAAAGAGGAGTCGTTGTCACTTCTGGCGGGTATGAATACAATGCCAACATGAGGCAGGCGTTCCTCGAAGGCCCGGGCGTCGAAGGGTGGGCCTTTTACGGTTCTCCCGATAACACCGGTGACGGAATCGAGATGTCGATGCGCGTGGGGGCCGCACTGGCAAAGGTTGGCAAGGCGGCTTCGCGCATGATCGCCGCCCTTCCCATCCGCAAGCACAATCTCAAGATGGGAATGATCACCCCTGCTGTGGGAAAAGAGCATTCCATCGTGGTTGACAATTATGGGAACCGGTACACCGCCGAAAATCTGATTACCAAAGACCCGAGCCGCTACCTCTTTTACAAGGAAGGGGTGAAGATGGACATTGTCAACCTCATATACCCGCGTGTACCCAGCTGGCTCGTCTTCGACGAGGCCATGAGAGAGAAATACACCATCACCTACCTGGGCCTTTCGACGGCAGCATATGGGTTTATCCCCTGGACAAAGGACAACATGGATGCCATCAACCGGGGCTGGATCATGAAGGCCGACACGATTGAGGAACTGGCGGAACAGATCAACAAACGACCCGAAAACCGGAAACTCCTCGTGACAGAAAATCTCACCAACAGCGTCCAGCGCTTCAACAAATTCTGCGAGGCAAAAAAAGATGATGATTTCGACAGGCTCAAGGGCACGCTGAAACCTGTGGACAAGCCGCCCTTCTATGCCATGCCGATCTATCCCGGCGGGCCCAATACAAAGGGAGGCCTTGCAACCAATGCAAAAAGAGAGGTTCTTGACTGGGAAGGCAAGCCGGTTCCCCGTCTGTTCAGTGCCGGTGAAATCTCCTCGGTCTTCAAATTCGTCTACCAGGGCGGCGGGAACCTAACCGAATGCATTGTGTTCGGAAGGCTTGCCGGCATGAGTGCTGCGGCCATGAAACCATGGGCCTGATGTGCTCTTTCCGGAAAAAATTGACACCGTGGGAGGGTATCTTGTTCAGGGTGCCCTCCCCTCTGACCCCGCAGACAGCACCCCGTTCTTTAACCGCTGACGGCTATCTATTATTGAACGTAAATAGGAGAAAGGCCATGGGAGACTCGGATTGCGTATCGCTGTATTCGACAAAGTCGAGGGGAAAGGGTCTGGCGACAGTTCTGTGCCTGATCGTTCTTCTGTCCTGGTTATCTCATCCGGCACCCCTTGAAGCAGCCCAGGCGCAACTACTCGCAACGGCTGCAGCAGGTGACTGCGCCGCCTGTCATGGCGGCGACAGCATGGTGCCGGCCGATCATGCGGCCACCAAGGCGCTCACACTCACGCAGTGTCTGGCCTGTCATAAGGCACAAGATCCGAAACTGATCAATACCATGCCGCTGAGCCATGCACACCAGCTCAGCGGGGTCACCTGCACACAGTGCCATGGTAAAACCCAGCCGCCCGCACCCGTCCCCACTGAAACCTGCGTGACGTGCCACCCGATCCCTGAACTTATCGAGAAGACCAAGATGGTGGAAGAGGCAAACCCACACAATTCGCATTACGGCCCCGACCTCGCATGCGAGATGTGCCACCATGCCCATAAAGAGTCCGAGGTGTTTTGCAACCAGTGCCATTCTCTTGAGTTTGTCGTGCCGTCGCCGATCCTCAAACCCGCCAAGAAAACAGCGCCTGAAGGCCAGAAAAGTGTACCTGCTGAGCAGAAGAAAGCACCGGCCGAGCAGAAGAAACAATGAAGACAGCAACATGCATATCGCATGTTTGCATTGAATGATACGAGGGAACCCTACATATTCCCGGGGCAACCGGCAGAAGGTCAGGTCATCGGTGATGAGCCATATTCATCTCGTTCAGCAATCGGCATCTTCGCGGATGGGATCTGATTCGCTCTGCCGAAGTTCGTTTCTGACAATCTGTCCGATTTGCTCCAGCCGGTAGGGTTTCTTCACGTAGGCGCCGACGCCCAGTTTCTGGGCCTGGCGAACCCGTTCGGTTTCTGCGTATCCGCTTGCTATGATGGCCTTCTGGGAAGGCCGATGGATCAGGATTTGCCGGTAGGTTTCCAGACCGTCCATGCCCGGCTCCATGATCATGTCGAGCACCACCAGATCTGCCGGGTGTTTTTGCAGGTATTTGACGGCAGCTTCACCACTGGGGAAAGAAACAACGCGATAATTCAAAGAGGTGAGGATATCGCTGGCAATCATGCGTTGTTCTTCGATATCATCCACCACCACGATGGCTTCTCCCGCGCCCATAAGCTCATCGATGTGCTGCAAAGTGGCCCGATCAATCACGTCCCTGCTGGCAGGAAAATAGAGTGTGAAGGTGCTGCCGCTGCCCTTCTCGCTTTGAATATCAATGTATCCTCGATGGTCCTTTACCGTACCCCAGACCACTGCCATGCCGAGACCGGTTCCGCTTCGTCCCATGGTTTTTTTGGTATAGAACGGCTCGAAGATTCTTTCCATGTCTTCGGCAGCGATGCCCACCCCGGTGTCGCACACGGAAAAAATCACGTAATCACCTGGTTCCACCGTGTCGTAGCCACGAACGGGCCGTTCCAGGTAACGACTCTCTGTGATGATGTCGATCACGCCGCCCTCGGGCATAGCCTCGGCGGCATTGATGACCAGATTCATCACAGCCTTGGACAGATGTACTGACGACCCCTGTATGTTCAAGAGATCCGGGTCAAGAGAGGTCTTGATTACAACGTCTCTATGCTGATAGCGAACCCACATCAGTTCCGGACTCTCGATAAATTCCTCGATGATGGTATTGAGGTTGACCGGCATGGTCACCGTCACCCCGCGGCGTGTCAGGGTGAGGAGGTCCTGCACGATATCGGCTGCACGCAGACCGGCCTTGTGTATAATCTCCACTTTTTTCCGCATGGGATTGTCGTCTGCAAGCTCCATCAGCAACAGCTCAGGGTAACTCACAATACCCGAAAGGATGTTGTTCAAATCGTGGGCCACTCCGCCCGCCAGGGTTCCGATCAACTCCATCTTCTGTGCCCGCTGCAGCCGGGTCTCCATGGCAAGGCGCTCATCCTCCGCCCGCCGGCGTTCCTCAATCTCCTGAACAAGCTTGTGGTTTGATTCACTCAACGCAATGGTGCGCTCAGCCACCAGCTCTGCCAGATGGTCCCGATGACGCGCGAGTTCCTCTCCCAGTTTCTTGGCTTCAGTGACATCCCGTACCACCCCCACGATAAAGCGCTCGTTTGTGACCGAATTTACCAGCAGGGTCTTTTTGGTGGATATCAACCGGTTCTTGCCTGTCTGGCTGGCAACACTCTCCTCGTTCACACACGGCTCGGCGGTGGCCCACACCTGGGCATCGGTCTGCTGAAACGCCCTGGCTTCCTGCGGGGTATAGATCTGGTCATCGGTCTTGCCGATTATCTCTTCGCGGGGAAACTCCAGCATATCACAGAAGGCATCGTTGATGATGATCAGTTCCGACCGGTCGTTCTTGACAAAGATGGGATCACCGGCCGTATTGATAATGGCATCCATAAAATTGCGAGCCCTGTCCTCCTGTTCTTTGACCTCCATAAGCTGGGTCAATACCTGATTGAAGGCCTGGCCAAGTGCTTTGAATTCGGCATAGGAAATCCTTTCTGTCTGCAGCAGCCGGCTGAAGGGCTCATCGGCGATCGACGATACCTGCGCCACCATATCATCGAGCGGCGTGGCCACCCTGCGGGCCAGCATGATGGACATGAAGATAGTGAGCAGGGTTACAACAGCCAGCAGACCGCTCAACCTCCAGATCAGTAAACGCTTGCTGTCATGCAGCGGTTTCGATGGCGCAACATAGGAGAGTCCCTTAAAATCATGCAATGATTTCATGACCATCCCTGGCAAAACCTCCAAGGTAACGCCAGATGACAAACCGCGGCCTGCAGGGCTCTTCAGGATATCGAGTGTTTTGAGATTGACAAGACCGCTCCCGGCACGGAGGTAAATACCCTCTCCCTTGTCCCCTTCTACCCGCTTCCAGAAGGTTGCATCCCTGGCAAGATCATAAACAGCGAACAGGGTCCCGAGACGCTCGTCTCTACGCATCACCGGTACGGACCAGATGCTCAGCCAGGCGGAACCATCGAGAGAAATGAATGGTGTACATTGGACGGTATCCTCTGCGGCCATGGCCTGCAGATGATTGATAAGATTCCTATTATTCTGCTTCTCGCGGGGATAATATCGTTGCGTATTTTGATCGAGAAGAATGGTCTCGGTTCCTTCGGGAAAAGCATACTGGATCTCAAGTTGTTCCTCAAGCCGCTGATCCATCCCCAGCATGAGGCTCACCCGCAAAACGTTGTTAAGCGAGAGTTCGTTGAGCTTCGAGCCGATTCTGTTGAAACGCCCGTGCAGGATCATGTCCACCTCGGCCTGGCGCGCCCTGAGGCCGTTACTGAATTCCTTGTTCATGGAGCGGCTGAGCATCATATACAGGCTCCCCATGACCAGAGTCAGGGATATCCCCATAAACACGAGCATGGAGAGAAACAAAAACCTGGAAAACCGCTTTTGTGGCCTGCTATTCATTACTGATCATTCCTTAACGATCTCGTCGGCGGAAAGAAGCACATCCTTGGGGATATCGATCCCCAGTACAGCAGCCCGATTAAGGTTGAATGCAAGCGCATAGCGCCCTGCATCCTCAATGGTAATCCCGGCCGGCTCTTCTCCCTGCAGTATCCTGATTACCATTGAACCCGCCTGCTTACCCATGGCAAAGAAATCCACCGCCGCACCGCCGAACAGACCCATGCGCGTGAACATATAATTGATGGCTATCTCAGGTTTGGTGGAGACCTGGGTCGTCCAGAGAAAGATCTGCTGGGCGGTATAGGTCTTCCCGTTTTTGTCCTTCAGAAGCAGAGCTGCAGGATACAGAGCACTGACGGTGCTGTCGCGGTTGGCCCTGTGTATCTCCTCCTGATATGCCTCCCAGGTGTCCACGACCGTCATGCGCCAAGCACAAAGCGGGGGATCACATGCCAGTTCGTCTGAAATCTGCTCGTATATCGCCCGGCCGGTAACGGAACGGTCAACAATGAATTGTACGCTCTGCACCCCGGAAAAGAGCAGGGTGTGAACCCTCAGCGCGTCAGTCACATGCAGCTTCTCAGATACTCCTGTTATGTTGTGTCCGGGAAACTTGCGGGAGTTCATGAATGGTACACGGGCATTATACTTCTCGAGACGCTGGTTCACACCGCAGAACACCACGGGGAACCGTGTATCTGCATAGGCAAGCCCCACAGAGGAAAAAGCGTTGTCGTCCAGCGTGACCAGCACATCCGGCTTGAATGCTTCAATCCGCTTTCTGGCAAGAGTGGCCTCGCGCTCGATCAGCTCCGGCGTATTGTTGCACTGCTTGGTATCCATGAAATACATTTCCAGTTCAAGGTTTTGATTTTCACGGTATCCGGCCTGGCGCAGGGCGGACAACACCCCGTCATGCTGGGGCTGGCCGCACACGTGCCCCTGCTCATAGCTGTGCAGAATGAAAATTCGGGCGGCATGCAAAGCAGATGTCCCGGCCACTACGACCGAAAAAAACATTACTGCTGCAATAACAATCCATCGTCGTCGGTGTTTAGCCATTCGTCGCTTCCTCGATGTGCACGGCCTCTCAGTGGGCCGTCTTCATAACTCCCTATTTCATATCGGAAAAATGATCAGCGATCTAAAGTCCCAAGTCCTCGGAGGCAGACAATACAGAAGAATAGCGTGCCCGGTTGAAATAAATAAAAAGGAAACGTTTCCATTTTCCAGAGGGATATGTGTCCGTGAAATATAGACATCTGATAAAATTGAGTTTTGTTGGTTCGTTGGTATTTTTTCTTAAGGCCCAACATTTATTGTCTGAGAAAAGGTGCAAGGTTCAAGGTTAATGAACATATTTTTTCTTTTTAAATTCCAAATCCGCAATCACCGAAATTCAAAATCCGAATTTATTCCCCCACGCCTGGCGCTCAGCGCCTCATCACGTATATTCATCCTCATGGTCGTGGGAGTATTCTC
>CAYRCP010000037.1:0-11866 GCA_964422755.1 uncultured Bacteriovoracaceae bacterium
GATAGAACAACTGATCATCGGGTATCTGATCGCTCGGCCCGAAGGGATCCAGATATCCCACACGTCCAATCCATGCCAACGTAACAGGCTTGACGGGCGTAATATAGTATCTGGCATCAAACCGGTATTTAACGAAATTATCGAGTGTTTTTTGGATCCCTTTTGAGACATCGACACTCACCGTGGAGTAGACCCCTTTGGTGGGTTTGATAAACGAATCCCTGGTGTCGAAGATAATAGAGGGAGTCGTTACCAGTATACCTCGAGCATCAGAGGGATCCTCATCAACAATACCGGCTCGTTCAGTGCCGGCGTTTTGCAGAAACTCTTCTCTGTATTCATACCGAAGCCCAAGACCCGCAGTAATATTCTGCGACATTTTCCGGCTCAAGATCATGGTTGCGCCATACATGCGGGTGCCGAAATTCTGATTGAATTCCTGCCTCTTCTCGGAAAAAAGACCGAGGGTTGCCGATATCCGTGAAGCAAAAAATCGCGGCTCTCTCAATCCCATCTCGGTTTTATAACCGATTTGACTTACCTCTCCTGCCACCCAGACGTCCTTATTGGCCCCCAGGAGATTATGGTCCCCGGCGCGCGTCTGGGCAAAAAGGCCCCGTTCGCTTTCGTATCCGCCACCGATCTGAAAATAATAGGGCTTTTTCTCTTCCATATCTGCAAGGAGCGTAATCTCAGAGCGCTTTTCCTTCAGACCGATGGTGTTGAATTGCACGGAGCTGAAGATTGCCAGGTCCCTGATATTTCTCTGTCCGTCGAGCATCTTCTTCAGCGAGAACGGGCTGCCCTTGTCCATCTCGATCTCGCTTGCCAGAACCTTTTCCCTTGTTCTGAAGTTGCCCTGGTAATAGATATTCCCCATGGTAACAAGGGGACCTTCATCGACGGTGTAGTTCACCTCTGCCGTTGATCTGTCTTTACTTAACGAGGCTTGCCCCTGTACCGTGACATGAGGATACCCTTTTTCAGAGATGAGTGCCGCGAGAGCATTCTCATCGCTTCTGAGCATATATCTTCTCAGCGGCTCTCCTTCCTTGAGTGTGAGTACCCGATATGCCTCTTCTTCACTCACGGAGACTACCCCGGTCAGGCGTATCGAGGTGATCATGGTCTGAACCCCTTCGGAAATGCTGAACACAACAGATACGTTTTGTCTGTCCTTACTCCACGACTCCCGGTGGTCCACCACGGCATCCCCGAACCCGTTTGCCAGGTAAAAGGTTTTCAGGGTAAATACATCGTCTTCCAGGATCTGGCGGGTAAAAACCTCCCCTTGAGCAAGATAGATCTGCTCACGCAATTCGTCGCTGTCATAAGCATGATTCCCCTCAAACGCAATAGACTGCACCGTTGAGGCAATCCCTTCATGAATCGTGAAGAGAACATTGCGCCGGGCTTTGCCATCAGGTGGTGCCGGCTCATCCTGAACATCTATGCGCACGTCAGCGTAGCCCGCATCAGTGTAGCGCTGAACAATATTCTTGATACTCTTTCTCACTCCCCGGTTACTGATATTACCCTGCTGAAAGACCACCACATCCTTCCTGAGCGTATAGTCCCAGAACTCGTCATTGCCCGAGAAGGAAACTATGTATTTCGGACCTTCTTCAATGGTAACTGCGATGTCCATCTTTTTTTCAACAGGGTTTCGTTCGATTGTGTATTCAATCCGGCAATCCGGATACCCCCTTTTCCGGTAAAAACTCACAAGGGTCTTTACGTCTTTTTTCAGATCGTTTTCCCGAAAACGGCCCGAACTCCCCGGAAGCAGCGATGACAACCAGACGTTCATCTTTGATTTCAGCCGAAAATCCCTAAACGCCTCGTTCCCGGCGATGCTGAGCCTGTCGACCCGATAGAACGGACCTCTGTCGATATGCACATTCAGATCCACAGCATGTTCTGCCGTATCCTGATGTGTTTCAATCCTGACCTTGGGGTCGATGAATCCCTCACGCTCGTAGAGTTTCTTTATCCGGCTCTCCTGACCGGGAAGGGATTCGGGTGTGAACACCCCTCCAATGTACAGACTCATGGCCTTCAGAACATCTTTTTCAAAAAGGGGAAATTCTCCCATCACCCTGATATTCTTAATGAGCCGGTAGGGCTTCAAGGTAAAGACCAGGACGATACCACCCTCATCTTCTGTGCTTTGCACATCGATATGCGCAAACCTCCTCGATATCTTTAACGCTTCGATTGTCTGAATCAGGGATGCATCATTCAGGGATTGCCCCCTCTTGAGAGCTATCAGGTCACGTGCCAGACGAGTCAAATCATCCTCAAGCCCCGGTGCATCCTGGATACTAATCCTCACAGAACTGACAAAGGGATGCCCGGGTGGAATTTCAACCCCGGATTGTCCGGCATCTGTGTGCCCGGGAACAGGACTTCCCAGGCACAGGAACAACAAGGCAATCGCTGAAATAATCTTTTTGCATAGCACTTTCATAATACTATCTGAATTCCAGCTTAAACTGTACATCCGCACCAAAGGTCCCCCTGGTGTCCTGAAACCCGTTGACGAGGATATTCTCAAGCAGTTTATATTCGGCAATGGCTCGCTGAGAGAGTTCGCTGTTCTTTGATTCCATGGCGTATTTCAAGGTTATTCTCCTTGAGAGCTCTTTGCCGATGGTCACTTTTACGGTCTCTGCCGAATCTTCCTGGCCTGCCTCGCTTTCAACCTCGAGAATATCAAGCCCGGTGGCTTCCTTGAAATCCTCTCCATATCTGGAGCTCACGAGAGCGGCAAGCATAGCGGATGTAGACTGCGAGCTTCCTCCTTCTCCGTCTATGAGTTCCCGTGAGGTTTTCCCCAGGACCAGGAGAGAAAGAATATCGTTATCCTCCTCCTCAGGATCGGATCTCAGAGACAGAGTCAGGGCATCCGGGCTGCCGGAAACCTCCAGGTAGATCATCCAGTCGCGCACCTCCACCTCGCTCACCAGATCAATCGACGCCTCGGTCTTATATGGATTCAAAAAATCCACCACGCCCCTGGTAACATTGAAGATCCTGTTCCTGAATTCAACCGTGCCCGATTCGATACCCGCCCTGCCGTTGATAATGGGATTATTCAGGGTCCCGGTTATTTTAAGATCCGGATTGATATCCAGCTGAGCAAGATTGTTGTCCACAAACAGAGGATTCCTTCGTTTAATCGAGATATCCAGGTCCATATTCCCCAGAAACGGCACGGTTATCTGTTTCCTGGGAGACCGTGCAGCAGGCCTTCGCTCCACCATTGTCCTGAGCCCTTTGACAAGACTCAGGTTGACATCCCGGTAATAGACCCCCTCAAGGAGGATCGCCTTGCCCTGCATGCGGGATTTGTCCGGGGTGCCTTCCACCTCAACGTCCAGGTCGGCATACAGATCCAGGGTATCGGGGATGCGCACGGGAAGAGATCTTGCATCGAGCGTAAACCCGATCCGTTCAGGCATGAGATCCTTGAGCTCCATCTTGCCGGCAAGGTTGAAACTGCCCTCGCCGAGCTTGCCGGCAATTTTCTCAATCAAGACCGCCTGCGGAGTGATTGTGATACGGCCCGAGGTGGAATGCAGCCGTTCATCAATAAAAAGCGTACCAAAACCGATCCCTTCCAGATTGATATCCACTTCAATGGCCGGGCTGGACCGTGTTCCTTCCATCTGTGCCGTAAGCATCACATGTCCTTCAATATTTGTGAGGTCTTCCACAAAGGGCTCGATAACAAGGAGCGGGATATCACCTTTGGCAGTTAAGGAAACAGCATCATGGAGCGTGGCGGTCCCTTCGATATCCAGCCAGCCCTGCCTGCCAAGGATAATATGGGCACCGGGGATCGAGAGGACCCCTTCGGTCACAGAGGCCCTGATATCATCGGCGCGGACAATCTCCTCACCCTTGAAGGAGATATCGAGATGGGAAAGATCCATATCTGCCCGGATCTGATGAATGTCCTGCGAGTTCCCTTTGGCCTCAATTTTTCCATTGACTGAGCCGCTCAGCCCGGGCTGCCGGGCAATCTGAAAGTATGAGCCCAGATCAGTGTCGTCAAAGACCGCCGATGCCGTAAAATCGTGCGTTTCAAGATGATACGACGCCTCGAGAGCGAAATCCAGATCACCCGTAATCCTGGCACTATGATCATGAAGATCCACGTTGACGCTCAGGTCATCCAGTTTTTTTTCGTTCATGACCACTTCGCTGATTACCCCCTCCCCGTGCATCGCGGGATTATCAAATGTCCCCTGCCCGGACAGAGCAAGGGCAATCCTGCCCTCGATGTTGTGGATGTCCTGCAGCACCTGTATCGTGCCCAGAGAGATCCCCTGGGCTGCCAGGTCAAAGGCATATTCTTTCTCAAGGGAAACCCAGCCGGTGCCTGTGATCACCTCGCCCTGCGCCGGCACAACCCTCAGCGTGTCCAGTATGAACCTTGAGCCGTCCATCTTTGCCGCAACCTCGAAATTGTCGATTTTCTGAAAGCCGAGATCAAGCTGCTTACCTGAAAGCGAAACCTCTCCCTTTGGATTTCCGAGAGTACCCATGACATTCCCTGTAAAACTTACTCTGCCTTTGAACCTGTCTACTATGTCCTGAAGAAAAACAGGTCTGCCCTGAATTACGAGACTGATTTCCGGGTCTGCAAGATACCGGCGGGAGTCCTGATCAAAGATTTTTGCTGCACCTGTTGCATGCAGATATGATTTCCTGTTTTGGATAACAACCTCTTCCAGTGCGAGTATCCCCTCATCGTAACGGGACGAAACCTGTATGTCGCCGATGCGGACATTTTGTACCGAAAGATCCTGCCCATTCAGGGCTAGCACGGCATTCAGCGCCGCCATGGTCCCGCCAACAGATAATTCTCCGTTCAGGGTGCCTGCGCTGTCAGGGACATCCATGAAGTCCTTCAGCTCGACCTGGGTAAGGTTAGCTGTGAAATTCACCGGAGCGTCCGTGGTGAATTCCAGAGGCTTATTGTAGATTCGGACAGCCCCGGATCCTTCTATCCTTGACCCCCGGTTTTCCAGGGCGAACCGCGAAACAGTGAGCATGCCGGAGGAATCCAGCCCGGCTGCACAGACAATATCGCCGATGGTGATTTTGTCTATCGAGAGCCCGCCGGCCTCCAGCGAAAATTCGAACGCCGGGCGGTAAAGGCTCTGGGAAACATGGGCAACTAGCCCGAGCCGGCCATTCCCGTCAATGCCGAAAGGCCGGATATCCTGCCTGAGCTCCGGCATATCCAGTTTTATCCGGGCATCGATTGTTCCGGCAGGGAGATCAACCCTTCCGGCGGCTTCGAGTGTGTTCCTGCCTGAGCGCACTTCAAGGTTTTCGACCCGCACCCTCCCCTTTTCAATGCCGGCCGAAGTGGTCAGGGAAACATCGACAGGTGGTACGGTCTTATCAAAGGACAGCTTTTTGCACACCAGCTCGGCTCTGAGACGTGCAGAGAGGAAATCCGGTGAGATCCCCGTGCCGGAAAGCTCAATCACCGAGCCGGCAACCCCCTTCAGGGGCACTGCTGCCGGCAAGAGTTTTGCGAGATCGATCCCTTCCCCGTTTACCCTAACGGTGTAGGATATGGCCTCGAGGTCTCTTTCCCCGGAGAAAAACCCCTCGGGGAAAGCCTTGCCCAGATCTGCCCGGCCCCGGGCAGTAATCTCTCCGGAAGCGATTGCTGCATGGGCACGCTCAAGGACAACCACCTTGTCTTTGAGTACGGCATCGAGCTGCGCCGATTTTATCTGTTGACCGCCAAGCGACCCTCCCGGGTAAACCAGCTGTGCACGAACCTCGGGGTTCTCAAGGGTTCCCTTGACCTCGAGCCGGGCTTTGACTTCCCCGGTAAGTTCCGCAGACAATGCGAGAGTTTCTCTGATCTCAGGAAGTGACATCGCGACATCGGCTGCAAGGGTGAAAAAAGGTTTATGGGGAATATCCCTGATCGAGCCTTTAACGCTTACCTGAGAAAACCCGGTTTGTGCCTGCACAACGATGGGGGCAATGACATCCTTGTGCACAGAGGCACTGGCGAGAAATTTCTGCAGATCCGCCCGGATCTCCCCTCCTGTATAGCTCGCACGTGAAGCCTGGGCTGTAAAATTAAGCGCTTCGGCAAACAGGTCCGCATCCGCCGTAATATCTATGCCCGATACTTCTGCACGGGAAGAACCGTCCATTGCCTGGTAAAGCACGGTCCCATCCGAGAGGGTCAGTTCCTCCACAACGACATTGAAGGGGACCCCCTGTTTTTCCTTCTCAACCGGGGGTTCATTGGGTCCCGGCGAATACAAGGCGCCCACCAGTGCGAGGTTTCCCTCCCTGTCTGGACCGAGATCCACCAGGGGAGCGGCGATACGCGCCTCTTCGATTACCAGTTCTCCCCTTATGAGCTTAAACCAGGCAAGGTTTATAAAGAGATCGTCAACTCCAACTAACTGTTTTCCCTCGGGATCGGAAAGTACACCCGCAACAATTTCCAGCCGGCCCTTAAGGAGAGAGCTTCGCAGTTCCTGCCAGGAGAGCGATCCGGGTATGGCTTCGTTGATCTTTGCAAGAACAAACTTCTGCGCGGAATCGGTCTTGACATAAAAATGGAGCCCAATCACAAGGCATACCACCAAGGCCGAAATGATCCCCGCCACCAGCAATACAGCCTTGATCCCTGTGCGCATAATATGTGCCGCCTATACCGAAACCACGTTGGCTTTTTTCCCGGCTTTTCCCTCCTGATCACCAAGTTCCATGTGTCTTGTCTCCACACACAAAAAATATCTACAATCATACAAGCAAACAAGGGGAACACTACAGATGTTTGTGGCAGGGAATCAAGAGCTTATTTACAAACAGGGAACATCACAGTGCCATGCAAACAACTATGCCTTCCTTCCGAAGGAAATCCCCAATCTGCGCATGCGATGTCTCAGTGTACTTGGGTTGACCCCGAGTATGGCTGCTGCGCCGTCAGGTCCCTGCACCCTTCCTCCTGCCCGGTCAAGAGCAGCCCGGATATGGTGCTTCATGGCCTGATCAAGGGGAAGGGACAGGTCTTGGGATTCAGACAGAAACAGGTCTTTCTTGCTCTCCATTAGATCTGTGGAAAATTCTTCGAAATTTAAGGGCTTATTGAGGTCGGTGGTTCGCATCCGGATCAGGGCCCGCTCCACGATATTCTCCAACTCCCGCACATTGCCCGGCCAGTCATAGGCCATGAGCCGCTCCATAGCGCCTGGGGCAAGGACCGGATTAGCACTGAGGTTCAGCTCGCGCGATTTCTTCATGATGAAGTGGTAGACCAGATCCGGGATGTCCAATCTCCTGCTCCTTAACGGAGGGATCACGATCGGAAACACATTGAGCCGGAACCAGAGGTCCTTCCTGAAGCGTCCTTCGTCTACCAGTTCTTCCAGATTCCTGTTTGTGGCGGCAATGACGCGCACATCCACCTTAACCGGGCTTGTGCCCCCCACCCGCTCAATCTCTTTTTCCTGCAGCACCCGCAGGAGCCTGACCTGCGCATGAGCCGGAAGATCTCCCACCTCATCGAGAAAGATCGTGCCCTGGTGAGCCCGCTCAAACCGCCCGTACTTCCGGGAAAGGGCGCCGGTGAAGGCACCCTTTTCATGACCGAAAAGCTCACTGTCGATCAGCCCCTCGGGGATGGCCCCACAGTTAATCTTGACAAAAGGGCCTTCCCTGCGCGGCGATGAATGATGTATGGCATTGGCAATGATCTCCTTGCCCACCCCGGTCTCCCCCAGCAGGAGCACCTGGCTGGTATGCGGTGCCACCTGTGCAACCGACTCCATGACATTTTGCAGCCCGCCTCCTGCACCGATAATCTCGGTAGTGGAGACCCGGTGCAGTTCCCGGCGGAGGTTACGATTATCATCGGCAAGCAGGTCCTTGAGCCGGATGACCTCCCGGTAGCGGATATTATTGGCAATGGCAATGGTAAAGGGGTCGTGAAGAAGCCCCAGCAGATGGGCATGCTCAAGGGTGAACCGGTCATACCCCCTGACAAACAACTCTATATAGCCTATTGGTTCCTCGTTGAACCGCAGATGCATCACCATGTTGGACACATCCATCGTGCCCAGGGCACTCCAGATACATTCCGTAACCGGGCTCTCTCGCGGATTCCGGTAAATAGTAACCCGGTCCTTGATGGTCCGCGCCCTTACAAGAGCCTCCGGTGTCAGGGGAATGAGAGCTTCCGGCTGGTTCAGCGGGATGTCGGATGCCAGAGCCGAGATACGTATCGCACTGGTTCCCGAATCAATAAAACTCATGAAAAGTCCGTCCAATGGCATGTATTTTTTCAGGTATTCCAGACACCGCGCCGAAACGGTCTCTATCTCGAGACTGCCACAGATACGCAAAGTTGCCTGATGGAAGAATTCCATATCCTTTATCGCATTATCCATCATGATACAGGATAAAATGTCATATTCGACACATATTTGTCAATCCACCATATTCGCCACATTAAATCTGTCGCATGAGACATAATGCGGTTTTCATTATACAACTTACCGGAATGATTATTTTTTTCTCATGGCACATAAGTAGCATATGCTCATTATAGAACTAACGGATGATCGCTCTCCTGCCGGAGGGCATGGGCGGAAGTATTTGGCAGGAAACAACCAGAAAGAATAAGCCCCCTCATGTTTGCCGGCTGTCGAGCACAAAACAACACCGAAAGGAGGAGTATATGAAAGCAACAGCAAGGATAGTCACCATTATAGCCGCACTGTGTCTGCTCATCACGGCAGCCGGTACGGTGTCTGCAGAGACCATCGAGGCCGATATCGTTGTGGTGGGCGCCGGGGGATCGGGACTGGCCGCAGCCGTGAGCGCTGCACAGGGAGGCGCCAAGGTCGTGGTGCTGGAAAAAATGCCTGCGGTCGGCGGAACGACATCGTTTTCTGAAGGCATATTTGCCGCAGAAAGCTCACTGGAGCGGGAGAGAAACGTCGTAATAACCAAAGACCAGATGTTCACCACCATCATGGAATACAGCCACTGGCGAGCCAACGCCAGACTGGTGAGAAATATCGTGGACAAATCACCCGATACCATCGAATGGCTCAAGGATCAGGGGGTGGAATTCAAGGATCTTCTGCCGAACTACCCCGGCGGCCTGCCCGCATGGCATATCATCAACGGAAGAGGAAAGGCCATGATTGCCACGTTCAAGAAGAATGCCGAGGAAATGGGTGTAACATTTTATTACAACACCTCCGGCAAAAAACTCATCACTGACGGCAAAGGCAACGTTGTGGGCGTGATTGCAGAGGGTAAAGGCAAGAAGACCATGGAGTTCCGTTCTAAGGCGGTAATCATCGCAACCGGCGGATTTGCCAACAACAAGGAAATGGTGAAAGAATATGCCGGATTCGGTGATGAGCTCGTCATAGTAGGTAACATAAACAAGGTCGGCGAGGGTATAAAGATGGCATGGGAGGCCGGTGCGGCATCCGAGGGGGAAGGTGTCTTGCAGCTTTATCGCCCGGGCGTACCGGGAGAATCCACCACCTCGCATCTCAATGCAGCGGGACGGCAGCCCTATCTGTGGGTCAACCAGGACGGCCAGCGGTTCTGTGACGAATCCCTTGCACTGCAATGGCCATGGGCAGGCAATGCACTCGCCAATCAGCGCGGCCGGATCATGTACAACGTCTTTGACGAGAATACCAAGACATACCTTATGGAAAAGGGAATAGACCTGGGTGTCGGGGTCATGGTTCCGGTTACCACGAAGCTTGTCAACATCGACAAAGATCTGGCGCGGGGAATAGAGAAGGGCTATGCCTTCATCGGCAGTTCCATCAATGACCTGGCAAAGAAAACAGGTATGGACCCAAAGGCCCTGCAGGCGACCATTGATGAGTATAACGCCTCATGTGCAGCCTTCCGGGACAAACTCTTCGCCAAGGACCCCAAATACATGCAGCCGGTAAAAGAGGCTAAATTCTATGCCATCAAGCTGTATCCAGCCACACTCGGCACACTTGGCGGCATCAAAATCAACGAGAATACACAGGCTGTAAACAAAGACAACCAGCCCATTGGCGGACTCTTTGCCGCAGGCAACTGCGCCGGCGGGATGTACGGGGACAGTTATGACCTGAAGATCCCGGGCGGAACACTCGGCTTTGCCGTCAACTCAGGCCGTATCGCTGGCGAGAACGCACTCAAGCACATAGGCAAGTAAAACATAGACTCTCTATCTGCCGGGGAAACGTGGGATGTCTCTTCCCCGGCAGATACAATATGGACTTTATTTTCTGCGGGTAACGACCATGACCGAGCACCACAGAAACCGCATATTCACTGCCCTGTTCACGATCGTTTTTGCCGTGACGCTCGGATTTTCCGTTGTGAATCCTTTCCTTCCAGTCTATATGAAGACGCTCACATCCCAGGGGTTCATGATCGCCTTGGTCTTTTCCAGCTTCTCCCTGTCCAAGATCCTGTTCACCCCCCTTCTGGGCAGATGGTCCGACCTGAAAAGCAGGAAATGCTTCATAGTATGCGGCCTGATCATTCATTCCCTGATTGCATGCTGTTTCGTCTTTCTGCCGGTAAATCTCATACTCATCATTGCCCTGCGTTTCCTCCAGGGCATTGCCACCGCCATGGTCCGACCCGTTGCCCAGGCCTTTGTAGGAGATATCTCCCGGGAAAGCCACCTCGGATTATCAATGGGGACCTTTGATATTTCATTCTATGCAGCCCTTGCCATAGGACCTGTCCTTGGGGGCATTGTCGGCAACTGCTCAGGCTTTCGCGGCATGTTCCTGGTTCTGATGATTCTCTGTTCGTCCGCCCTCATCGTTGCCTTGTTCACCGATACGGGCGAGCCCATGGCACCGGCACCTCTCCACCATCGGCAGCACCACCTCCCCGGTGAAAGCATATTCAGCAATCAGACCCTCCAGGCACTGTTCTGCTTTATCTTTTCCAGATCATTCAGTATCGCAGTCATACCCATATTCCTCCCCCTGTTTATCGACTCGCATCTGCACTCGGGCTATCTAGACATAGGGATCTGCCTCTCCTCCGGCTCCATTGTCACGGCGTTGCTGCTCAGACCCATGAGCAGCCTCTCGGACAGACTTGACAGACGAATGCTTGTAATCATCGGCGGCATCATGAGCGGTATCTTTACTATCCTTCTTCCCCTTGCTGGAAGCCTGTGGCAGGTGGTAGTTCTGAGCATCTCTCTTGCTTTGTTCACTACCCTGACCCTGCCGGCAAGCACCGCGCTCCTCGTAGATAAAGGCCGGCTTCACGGCCTCGGGTACACCATGGGCATCTTCCACACGGTCATGAATATCGGGGCCTTCACCGCCCCGCTCTTAGGAGGCGTGCTCATGGATACCGTTGGTATCCATTCCATCTTCAGTGCCGCAGGTTTGTTGGGAATTGCAGGATCACTCTTATTCGCCCTTCGATGCCCGCACTCAGTCCAGGAAAAAACCAACCCCCAATATTCATTCTGCAACAAGTCAGATTTACCCCAACAGACCGCAACAGCAAAGACTTTCTCCCGAAAAGTATCCCCAGTCTGCGCATCCCGTGTCTCAGGGTATTCGGCTTGATCCAGAGCAGTACCGCAGCGATACGAGGACTCTGCCAGTCATAAGCAATAAACAATGGTATTTTTTCGTTTTATCTTGTTTTTCACCAGAAATTTCATACTATTATTACTATTCATCTCAGTATTTGCACTTCCCCCCCCCACAGGGGAAAGTCTTATGAGGAGGAGTTCATTCATGGAGATAGCACATGCCGCCGTCATGTTTTTTGTGCTCGCCTTCGGGCTTTTCTGCTCTGCCTTTTT
>CAYRCP010000038.1:0-11799 GCA_964422755.1 uncultured Bacteriovoracaceae bacterium
TGACCGGCGGCATATTCACACCGACATTCTTCTTTTCCTTAAGCGGAGGGATTACTGCAGGACTCATTATGTGGTGGATGCCCAAGGGTATATTTTCCCTCATAGGGACAAGTGTTGCCGGAGCAATCGGGCATATGGCTGCCCAGGTTCTTCTGGCGAGTTTTATCATACAGCACTTCGCACTTATTCACATCATCCCGCTCTTTATCCTTGCAGCAATAATCACCGGCATAATAAATGGATATTGCGCACAGGTTGTCCTGAATGTAATGCAGAGCCAGAAAAGATTCTCCCCTCTTTGAAGAGTATTGTGTTATAATATTCTTGCATTGATACGTTTTGTGCACATGTAAGGGGAATCATAATGACGACAATCGTCCCGACAGGTGGCATGATAATTAAGAATACCGGTCTGCTGAAGGCCTTTTTGGGCTCATGCGTCGGTCTCGGACTCTATGATACAAAGAAACGCTTTGGAGGTCTCCTTCATATCCTCCTGCCGGAACCAATAAGCGACATCCCTGATTCTCACCTGACATATTATGCCCGAACCGGCATCCCTCTGTTCATTGAGTCGATGAAAGCCCAGGGAGCGAGCCCTGGCGATATGGTAGCGTTCATTGCCGGCGGCGCCCTGGTGAACCCTCTCTCGCCACAGGAGATGAACCTCAACATCGGGCACAAAACACTTGAGATCACCTTATCCCTGATGAGAGCCAACGCCATCCCCATAAAAATGTTCGAGGCAAGCGGGGTCAACCCATTCAGCATCAGCCTTCACATCGATACCGGCACATGCTCCATCGATCATGTCCTGGACAAGAATATTTCAGGGGAGTTACCCAGGACACATCTCTCCATTGACCATATAACGGACACGATTGACAAATTGCTCCCGGTACCGCAGTTAGCCTTGAGCATCGCCCACATGCTCTCGGATGAAGAATCAAATATTACCGCCATAGCCGATGAAATCAAGAGGGACCAGGTTGTCAGCGCCAATGTTCTCAGATTATGCAACTCTTCCTACCTGAGTCTTCCACGGAAAATCGCGTCAATCGACCAGGCAATTATCTATCTGGGGAGCAAGACCCTGATCCAGATGATTATCACTGCCCAGACGGAAAAGATTTTCCAGGGCAGAGACCATGGATACTCGCTCAGCAGGGGGGGGATGTATCAACATGCTCTTGCCACAGCACGTCTGAGTGAACAACTGGCAAAGGTTCACGGAGGTATTGCTCCTGATGTCGCATACACCGCCGGTCTTCTGCATGATATCGGCAAGGTGGTTTTAGACCAGCACATTGCCGATATTCAGCCCCAGTTCTACCGGACCTTGTACGATCAGGACCCGCATAAGGATTCCAGCGTACTGGAGGGGGATATGTTCGGCATAGACCACTGCCAGACCGGCCTTGTCCTCACGGAAAGATGGAACCTCCCGGATATCATCAAGGATGCCATCCTGTTTCACCACAGTCCCGACTCTGCAGGAGACAACAGGGAAATGGTCAATCTCATCTACCTTGCCGATGTCTTTACCGATAAATTCCTCGCCGGCATTGAGATCGAGAAGACCAGCACTGCCAGTATGGAAGCAAGTATGGATCTGCTTCACCTGGAGCCTCAGAGTATTTATGCGCATCTGGGCGTGCTGGCTGAGTCTTTCTAGCTGTTTTTCTCCCGAGCCTTTCTGGCAATCTCGATGATCTGAAGCAGCTTCGGCTTGGGGGGAGAGGTGATCGATGCGATTTCTTCCTCTGTATAGAGACTTTTCAGATATGCATGAACATCAAAACGTTCATGCCAGCAGTCGAGAATCTTCCTGCAAGGCATTTCTCCGGCACCGTCTCTGCAGTAGTCAAAGCCAACCAGATGCCCCAGCATAGGACATCTGGTTGTATAAGCGTCAAATTCAGCAGAACTCATATTACCATCTTCCGGTCTTTACGATCGGGGCCTTGGGAAGGCCTGCTATGGATCGCAGTGATTCCTGCATATCTTCCTCCGGCAGCGGAAAATCCACGAGCTTTCCATCCATGAACATCTCATAGCCGGTGAGGTCCATGAGACCATGCCCGCTCCAGTTGAAAATGATGACCTTTTCCTTTCCCTCTTCCCTGGCCTTTTTCGCTTCTTCAATCACCGCTGCTATGGCGTGCGAGGTCTCGGGCGCAGGGATATACCCCTCTGTCTTTGCCCAGAACAGGGCGCTTTCATAGCACTGGAGCTGATCCACTGCCCTGGGGGAGATCAGTCCCTCCACAGCTGCCTGACTCACGAGCGGCGACATGCCGTGAAACCGAAGGCCACCGGCATGAATCGGGGGTGAGACAAATTCATGACCCAAGGTATGCATGGGCAGCAGCGGCGTCATCTTTGCCACATCTCCATGATCATACGTGAACGGGGCCCGTGTCAGGGTGGGACAGGATGAAGGCTCAACAGGGATAATCTCTATGTCCGCTCCATTGATCTTGTCGGCAACAAAGGGAAACGAGAGCCCTGCAAAATTGCTGCCCCCGCCAGCACAGCCGATAACGACATCCACCTTGTTCTCCCCGATCTTTTTCAGCTGCTTTTTCGCCTCCAGCCCGATAATGGTCTGATGAAGCATGACATGGTTGAGAACACTTCCGAGCGAGTACCTGGTCTTGCCTCTTGTATCTGATACAGCATCTTCAATGGCCTCGCTTATGGCCATGCCGAGACTGCCTGGTGTGTCCGGATGCTTGGCCAATACCTCCCGGCCTGCCTGCGTATTCATGCTCGGGCTGGCCAGACACTCGGCCCCCCATACATTCATCATCAGTTTTCGAAACGGCTTCTGGTCAAAGCTGATCCTCACCATATAGACCTTGCACTTTAGGCCCAGCAGGCTGCAGGCAAATGCCAGGGCGCTGCCCCACTGCCCGGCCCCGGTTTCCGTGGTAATCCGCTCGATGCCGAATTCCTTGTTATACCACGCCTGTGCTACTGCAGTATTGGGTTTATGACTCCCGGGAGGAGAAACCCCTTCGTCCTTGTAGTAGATCCTGGCAGGAGTACCGAGTGCCTTTTCAAGAAAAACCGCTCTGCGCAACGGCGACGGCCGCCATCGATAGAGAATCTCCAAAATCCCTTCGGGTATATCGATCCACCTCTCCTGTGATACCTCCTGCTCGATAAGGTTCATGGGAAATACCGGTGCAAGGTCATCAGGACCAATGGGATTTCCATCCTGCCCGAGCGGCGGCTGCAGGGGTGAGGGAAGATCGGCGGCAAGGTTATACCACTGCCTTGGAATCTCATCCTCGTTCAACAACACCTTTACTGTCATAACAGTCCTCCTTTAATTTTCTCAGCAGTTAGCGATTTTAT
The DNA here is from genome assembly GCA_964422755.1 of uncultured Bacteriovoracaceae bacterium. Lineage (GTDB taxonomy): Bacteria > Desulfobacterota > Desulfomonilia > UBA1062 > UBA1062 > DSAD01. The sequence goes on from CAYRCP010000038.1 coordinate 3,364, forward strand.
TTCTTCTGCATTTTTTTAAAATTGCTTCCAATACATTGTATGATTGTGTAATGCACGGCATGTGTCGGCATTAAAAATAAAGATCATAACTACTCACGTAGTCAGGCTGAAGCTGTTTAGGCTGAAGGCTGAAGGAGTCCGAAAAGTACTTTTTCCAGCACTTTAGCGAAAAAACAGCAAATCTTCGCATCAGACATGCCTTCAAAGTGTGCTATATTCCCGCTTTTCCTAACAGTCTTCACTAGTTATCCTTCCTGCCTGAATAGTTACTAAAGAGCTTTCAATCCTGTCTTTTTCAAAGAATCCCTGAAGAATAGACCATGTGATACTTGTTTGAAAAAGTGGTGCAATCCCGGCATCTCTTTGAAATAAGCACATATGCCATTATCGTGCTGTAATCCGCGAAACACATATACAACACCTCCTTGCAGACGAGTAAAAACACCTCAGCGTTTCTACACATAGTAACATATTACTATAGATAGAAACATATGCTGTTCTTTATGTCAACAATAAAGGTGTTATTTATTTTCCGGCAAAATGAATTTTGATGGAGACACCCTCCATGCCGCACGCCTTTTTGAGCGCATTGGAGAGGTAGCGGTGGTAGTTTTCAGGCACTGCCTGAGGAAAATTAGACACAATACGAAACTTCGGAGGGATGGTCCCTATCTGATTGATGTAGAAGAACTTCAACTGCCTCCCCTTCACTATCGGAGGCGGGTTCTTACTGATAATATCCGCAAAGATACGGTTTATCCTGCCGGTGGGCATGTTCATGGTGATTTTTTCAAAAAGCGTATCGACCATGGGATAGAGCCTGGCGACATTCTTTCCTGTCAGGGCGGATATGAATACCACTTTCAGATCAGGCAAAAATCGAAAATCACGCACGAGGTTGTGCCTGATTTCCTCGCGTTTTGCGGTATCGATGAGGTCGCTCTTGTTCACGATCAACATAAATCCTCTGCCATGATCCATAATGATCCGGCACAGACGTTTGTCCTGGTCTGTCACCCCCTCGAACGGGTCAACCAGCAGCAAACAGATATGCGACATATTTACATTCTGCAGCGAGCGCATCACGCTTAACCGTTCCACTGAATCATGTATGCGTGATTTTCTCCTGATGCCGGCGGTGTCCACAAAAACATACTCTTTACCTTCATGGGCAATGCGGATATCCACATAATCACGCGTCGTGCCGGCCTCATCAGACACAATGGCACGGTTTTCCCCTATGATCTTATTGAGCAGGAGCGACTTGCCCACATTCGGCCTGCCCAGGATACTCACCCGCACGGCATCGGTATCGTCCTCGAGCGACGCCTGAGGGTGCTGCTGAATATACTCGGAGATCCTGCTGATAAGCTTTTTCAATCCGATCTTCTTGCTTGCGGAAATCTCAATGAATTCGTCAAGTCCCAATTCATAGAGCAAGGCGGAAGCTGCAGGCAGATTCGGATCATCCACTTTATTGGCCACATAGATGACGTCGGCCCCGGATTGTCTCAGGGTCTTTACCAGTTCTTCATCGTCCGGCGTGATCCCGATCTGCGCATCGAACAGGCACACAATAAGGTCGGCATCTTCTATGGCCTGCACGGTCTGCTCACGCATGGACTTGGCAAATGAGCCGTCCGTAATGGTATCAAACCCACCGGTATCTACAAGGTCCACCTCATCACCGCCAATAACCACCCGCGAGTACAACCGGTCCCGGGTAATACCCCGCTCAGGTCCGACAATGGCCCTTCTCTCCCCTATGAGCGAGTTGAACAGGGTTGATTTTCCAACATTGGGTCTTCCGACAATAGCTACAACACTCATTTTATTTGTATCCCAGTTCGCGCAGAATTTTCGGTCTCTTTGTCCAGTCCTTTGTAACCTTCACGAACAATTCAAGAAAGACCCTTGTACCGATGAGCCTCTCAATATCGAGGCGTGCCTCTTTTCCTATAGTCTTGAGCATCGAACCGCCGGTACCGATGATGATGCCCTTCTGTGAAGACCGCTCCACATGGATGACAGCCCTGATATACGTGGGGTCGCCTTCCCTGAATTCCTCGACCTCAACTGCCACGGCATAGGGAATCTCTTTGCGGGTCAGACTGAAAACCTTTTCCCTGATCAGTTCCTTGCTGAGAAACCGCACGGACATATCCGTGATCATGTCTTCGGGAAAATACCTGGGCCCTTCAGGGAGCATCTTTTTAAGAACATCCATGAGAGATTCGATCCCCTGACCACTGACCGAAGAAATACCGCATGCATGGCGGAAATCATAGGCCATGGACAGTTCCTCTATCTTTTCGTCTACCCTCTCGTCCGGCATCATGTCGATCTTGTTGAGCACAAGGATCTTCTCATTGGAGCATTGCTCAAGATAGGTTGCGATCTTCGAGAGGCTTTCTGCCGTGTCATTGGGCTCAGCCATGACGATGACAATATCAGCATCACTCATGGTGGCCATGGCCTTGTCGATCATGTAGCGGTTCAGTGCCTTGTCCGATGCATGAAGACCCGGAGTATCCAAAAATACAATCTGCGCATCAGGGTCATTCCAGATGCCCAATATCCGGTCTCTGGTTGTCTGCGGCTTGTTGGTGGTGATGGATATCTTCTCACCGAGCACATAATTGAGAAATGTGGATTTGCCCACATTCGGCTTGCCGGCGATTGTCACAAATCCGGATGTAATTGAGTCGTTCATAGTATTAGAGATCAAGGTGCATCTGCCTGGCCCACACGGTTTTTACGGGCAATATCACGGTGAACGTGGTGCCTTTGCCCTCGATACTTTCCACATCTATGGTCCCGCCGTGGCGCTTGATTATCCCATAGCTTACCGACAGGCCCAGACCCACACCTTTGACCATGGGTTTTTTGGAATAGAACATGTCGAATATCTGGGGAAGATCATCACTGGCAATACCCACTCCGGTATCTTCGAAGACAATACTCACCGTGCCCTCATGCTCAACGCTGTGCGTACGCACAAAGAGATCTCCGCCATCGGGCATGGCCTCTACCGCGTTGGCAATAAGGTTGATGAACAACTGTTTTATCTGGTCCGGGACGCATTCGATGGAACATGATCCTTCGGGATTGAACTCAAGCTTGACCATGTGTTCTTCCAGGTACTTCCTGTTGAGGATAAACACATCCCTTAACATATCATTGACATCTATTTTCTGCGCTCCCCCCTCATTGGGCAGGTAAAAGGTCTTCATATTGCGAATCAGATCTGCGATCCGGTCGGTTTCTTTGATTGCCAGGCGTACAAACTGGTGATCCACCACACCTTCCTCCGCGCCCAGCACATGGTTCAGGCAGCTCCGGATACCGTACAAGGGGTTATTGATCTCGTGGGCTATGCTGGCCGAGAGTTTTCCCGTGGCGGCAAGCCGTTCAGACTGGATGAGTGCAGCCTCCATCTTTTTCTTTTCCGTGATGTCCTTTATTAAGGATGAATAACCGGATATCCTGCCGGTGGAGTCCTTAAGCGCAATGATGGTCATAAAAACGTCGAGGATCTTTCCTGTTTTTGTTTTCCTCAGGGTTTCACGGTCTTTTACCAATCCCTTGTCTTCCACCTCTTCGAGGATCTCCCCTGCCTCTTTTATCCCTTCCTCAGGCACAATAATAAAGGCCGATTTTCCGAGAACCTCTTCCTGCGGCCATCCGAACATATCGAATGCGCCCTGATTCCAGGAAATAATGTTCTTTTCGGCATCAAGGCCAATGATGGCATCTGAACTGTAGTGTTCGATATTGCCAAGCAGCTGCAGTCTCTTGCCATTGAAGATCTCATTGCTGATATCCCTGGCTACACACACGAATTCGATCTGGGATTCCTTTCCGATCCGAGAAAGCGTTGACCGGTAAATCTTCTTTCCCTGGGGCGTTTCAATGGAGATATCGAAGGGCTCCGGGCTTATGCCCCTGGTGATCAGGTCGATCATTTCCTGCAATTTATTGACTGAAGACTCTTCCGAAAGAAATTCACGGCACGGCTTCAAGTAGACCTCGTCCTGGGTAAGTCTCAGACTCTGAAGGCCTCTCCTGTTCATATATACGATCCGGACATCGGTATCGATGGAGAATATGATATCATTTGAATCATCCACAATCTGTTTGCATCGCTCTTCCGACTCCTGCAGCTGACGTATCTTTTTGCTCACGCCATTGGCAAGCCGGTCGTTGAATTCCTGGATTTTCTTGTTCGCCCTTCTCAGTTCCTGCTCTGCGAGTTTCTGCTGGGTAATATCTTCTGCAACAATGTCGAGCCCGGTAAAAGTTCCTGCTGCATCATAGAGCAGGGACACACGGTAGGAAAGGTAGAGCATGTAGCGGGCCTTGGTGTATACCCTCAACTCACCTTCCATCTCAGACACCTTATTTTGAGCGGCATTTTCCCACTGCTCTATCAGATGGTAATCGTCCACATGGACAATATCCCCCCAGGGAATCTTCTTTTCGAGCAAATCCTCGGGAGAATACCCCAGGGTCCTTTGCACCTCGGTATTGAGATACTCACAGGAGAACTCCCGATCCAGCCAGATAACCAGATCCTTTGCATGATCGGTTAGTCTCTGGAAATTCATGGCAAGGGCCTGAAGCTCACGCTCCTTATTCCCTAATTCTTTGATGAGATCCCCGGATGTATCTCTCACATCCGTTACGGCATCGATTTCCCTGACCATACAGAACACCGCATTACCAATGCCCTGTAATTCTTTAAAGACTCTCGGAATGACCTTGACATATTTTTTTGCGCCGTCTTTGCTCAGCAGGTGTACCGTGATTGAACCGGAAGACCTTTGAGAAAGCTGCTCATTGAGGGCCTTGATTGCGTGCCCTCTGTCGGGTTCATCCATAATATCGTACAGGGTCTTATCTCTGAGATCGTCCAGAAAATAGCCGCATAATTCCTCGAAGCACCTGTTCACGGCAACAGGTCTGAGGTTTTCGTCCGCGATCAGGAGGGCATCGCCAGATTTGTCGAAGAGTTCCTTATAAAGTTCCTCGGTGACATCTGCGCGCCTTTTATACTCCTCGAGAGAGACAATGGACCCGCGCATCTCAAAGGCCTTTGAAACATTCTGCTTCAACTCACTGGGCAAAAAAGCCCCTTTGCGCAGGTATCGAAAGACATTTGATGTCATGGCAACATCCATGGGCCAGTCGTCCTCGAAGGCAGTAATGACAATCACCATCAGGTTGGGGTCGAGATCGCTGTGCACCTTTTTCACAAGAGCCCTGCCGTCCATGTCCGGCATCCGCAGGTCGGTGATCATCAGACCATATTCGTCCTGCTTCAATGCTTCCAGTGCTTCCAGCGGGCCGGCAGCGGTTACCACATCAAAATCATACTTGAGGACCTGATACAGATAGTTTCTGAATACAGCATCATCCTCGACTACTAAAATCTTCTGACTCATGACTATCCCTTACCTTCTGGTATCCATACGGTAAATGTGGAACCCTGCCCCGGTTTCGATATCACGTCGATTGTGCCGCCCATAGAATCCACGATATCCTTTGCCAGGGAAAGCCCCAGACCCATTCCTGTTTTTAACGGCCATGCCGTGTAGAGAGGATCAAAGATCATCTCTAGCTGATTTTCTTCCATACCGATACCATAATCCACTACACAAAAATCAATCCCGCCATCCCTTCTCAAAGCCGTGATCCGAACCTCAGCCCCCTTGGAAGATGCTTTAATCGCATTAATCAACAAATTAATCAACACCTGCTCAAGTGCTTCCGCCTTGATCCTGACACTGCCTGCTTCTATTTCCTGTACAAGCGTCACCCCTGCAGAGGCGGCCTGAGACGAGGCAATCTGGAAAATCCCTTCGATAAACCCTTTGAGGTCGATGTCGCCCTCGGGGCTCTCCCATTTTCTGGTAAAATTGAGCAGCTGATTGACAATCTTCAGCACATTTTCCGATGCAGTGATGATATTTGCTATCATATCCGAGACATCCCGGTCCTGCTCATTGTCGCGCATTATCTGGATGTTCCCCTGGCTCAAGTCTTCCTTGATGATGCTCCCGAACCCGTGTATGGCCCCCAGCGGGCTCTTCATGTTATGGGCCATGGATGCAGCCAGAGAACCCACAATAGACATCTTGGCATACGCAAGTCTTCTCCGCTGTTCCTCGAGTTCCCCGGTGATGTCCCGGATCATAATGAGCATCCAGTTATTCACCTTGATCGGCCGGGTCTCGATCCGGTAGGTATGGACACCATCAGGCCACAACATGCTCTTTTCCAAGCGGGATACAATCGCAGATTTCAGCTCCAGCCCGACCTCGGATACAACATGGTCAAGCATTCCCACAATATCGTCTCCTGCAACGGCAAGAAGCGCCCTGATCTCCCGGGACATTTCATTTTCACTTCGCACACGGCCGTTCTCATCGATCAGGCACAGCCCGAACGAAGCGGCATCTATGAGTTCCTGGTTGAGCCGCAACATCTCCTCGGCATGCTGTTTTTCTACAGCTGCGCTCTTTAAGGCATTTCTCAAGACGGTCTTCTCCTCGGCAACGGTTTTTTCTGCATGGGTACGCCTCAGGGAGGAAGCTATGGCACCGATTATCGATGAGATAAACTCCTGATCATTTCCGAGATCATCATTTTTAAGCTCCAGATAGACAAACACGCCGGTGGGGAGCATCATCCCCGCCGTGTAGGTATGAGAATGGATCATGGATCTGAGTTCTTCGTCCCCGGCCTTGACAAACCTCGGTATATTCTCTGAGGACGACTCATAGACCAGGTGGAGTTTTCCCATCTTCAGCCCGCCCAGAAACCCTTTAATGAGCTTTGATTCAAACAAATGCTGTGATGCCTGCTCGAGCACTTCGGGGATCTTCGCTGCCGTATTGAGCCTGGTAAGCAATCGAATCAATATCTCTGATCGTTTTTTGGCAAGGGTTGTCTCAACCGATTTGCGCTGGAGTCTCAGTGAGATATCAACCAGTTTCATGTTTGCCCTATTCACCATACCGAACAGACCTTCAGCTGGTTTGCCGATCCCCATCTCTTTACAGATGGTTTCCATCTGAGAGGGTATACGCTCCATGAGATTATCAAGAATATCCACATCGAGCCCGAATCGTTTAAGGAGCGGCTTCGATATCTTCTGGGGGAAGTTGTTACCGGAGCTCCCCACACAGGTCATGTGCGCGAGTATATTTGCAATATGAACCATGCCGGATATTTGGTACTGTTCATCGTCGATGACTTTTATCGGGGCATGGTGACACCAAACACTCTCTTCATAGACCTGCGGCAGTTTCCAGAAGGCCAGCACATCACGACCGACTTCCGTATGACTCGTACCGATAATCTCCTGCTCGATCTCGTTGAGTGGTTTTGTCCCTTCCCGGGCAATCTGAAGCACCCGTCCGTAATCATCCGGCCTCGATCGGTCGAGCACCAGCTTGCCGATATCGTGGAGCAGCCCTGCACAGAAAGCCTTTGCCGCAAGCGGAGGCGATACTGATTCCATCATGGCCTCGGCATAGAGTGCACAGGCCATACAATGCCTCCAGAAATCCTTATGATCCAGGCCTGTGTCCTTCGCAGTAGGAAACATGCCACAGACGGAAACACCCAGGGCGATAGTACACACAGACTCAAAGCCTATGACCACAACCGCATCACGCACCGTGTAGATACTCCGGGAACGCTTATAGTAGGTCGAGTTCGCCAGGGACAGTATCCGCGCGGTCAATGCCTGGTCTTTTTCGATAAGACCGGCAAATTTGGCAACAGAAACATCATCCTCCAGCGCCATTCTGATTACATGGTCTGCAAGTTCAGGAAGAACCGGCACAGACCCTACATCAATAATGTCTGATTTCATAAAATATACTCTATAATATCCTGAAGTTGTACACAACCCCTTTCTGACGCACCTTTTGCCTGTATATATCCCCTCGGTAACTGTTCATCAAAACTGTATGAAAAGCGTAACGCCTCTATGTTCTGCCTCTTATACCCCACTAATTCCGGTATATCTCTTGGGTGAACGACCAACTCGTCACCGACACCCATCTCATGCATCAGTTTCTCAGCCATTATCCTGAAGGCGCGGGCCTTTACGAGAAAACCGAATGATTCGTGATACGGACCTGCGACTATCTTAAGCCGGGAAGAAGGGGGCAGCCCCATCCTGAGGACTGTGCTCCCGCTCTTTATGAACCTGATATAGGCATACAGACTCCGAGAGATGGCCTCATCGAGATCGAGCGGCAGGTAATCTCCTTTTTCATAGAGCTTTTCAAGCCCGGTCCCAGCCATAACCACCGTAGGGTATATCCGGGAACGGTCCGGATTGAGCCTTTCAACATCCTCGACGGTCTTCATAAAACTCTGCCGGTCTTCTCCGGGAAGTCCGGGCATGATCTGTATGCCGAG
>CAYRCP010000039.1:0-3223 GCA_964422755.1 uncultured Bacteriovoracaceae bacterium
GCCAGGTGATTGGGGACGAAATCCAGGATGAGTTTCAGCCCTGCATCGTTGAGGCCGGTCTTTAATTTCTCCAGGTCCTCTTTTGTACCGAACCGTGGATCAGGGCGATAGGAGTATACCGCGTACGGAGAGCCGATGACGTCTTCTTCACTCCATCCGGGAAGGGCCGTGTCATAGTCTTTGCGCAGCCCGCTGTGAAGGAGTGCACTGGTTCTCGATCCCTTTGAGCGCTTCCACACGCCCATGCACCACAAAAGATCAAATCCCCTTAAGGCAAGGGATTTCCACACCTCCTGCGGTATGGTGCCCAGGGTCATCTCGCCGCCATATTCTTCTCGCAGCCGGCCCAGCAAGAGCGCTGTATTGACTTCAAAAAGATTGGGGTTGTTCACTGCAGTCTTAGACGTCTTCTCCATGTGCATGTCTCCATCAGCCTAAGGCCTTATGGCAACTTCAACCGGTGTTACCCCCAGCGATTGTAACAGGTCTTTCGGGCTGATCTCTATCATCAATCCTCTTCTGCCGCCGTTGATACATATTTTATCAAGGTCCAGGATGGATTTTTCCACGTACACGGGAAGTTTTGTTCTCGTGCCGAACGGGCTTATTCCGCCGACCTTGTATCCTGTGTATTTCTCGGCGGATTTCTCGTCACACGGGGTCACGCGCTTGAGTCCGAGCTGACGTGCAAGCTGTTTGGTCGATACCTCGCAGTCACCGTGCATGAGCACGATAAAGGCGTGCTTGTCGCCGGATTCCATCAACAGGGTCTTTATCACCATATGTTCCGGTACATCGAGGGTGACAGATGCCTGAGAGGTACCGCCGTGGTCCACATAGGGGTAGGGCCTTGCAATAAACGGAACCTTTTTCTGTCTCAAAAACCGTACTGCCTGGGTTATGGGATAATCTTTATTCGACATGGTCTCATCTTTTTAGTACACCAAATGGGTCTGTCTGCTCAAGTGTTTCCCGACGCTTAAGTGTTGCAGAGTGCAAGCATTCACCATTCCTCTCGTGCTTTCGGGCCGCAATCTCGCCGATGAGCGTGTCTTTTTCCTGCCAGAGATCATTCACCCATGTCTGGAATTCTCTACGGTAGTCAGGGTCATCACGATAGTCGCCGTGCAGGATGTTGGGGGGAATGTCCCTGATCTTTATGCGAACGATGATACGGCTGATGTTGCCTGAAACATAGTCGATAAAACGTAAGCGTTTTTCCGGGTAGATTATGGTTGTATCGATCATGGTCTCAATGCTTCCTCCCATGGCATAAAGAGCTGTGGCAAATCCTCCTGCCCTGGGTTTGAGCAGATAGCGGTATGGCGAATGCCGGTCTTTGTGTTTGGCCGTGGTAAACCTCGTTCCCTCGAGAAAATTCAGGATGGCAAGCGGCTGGTCTTTATACCGCTCACAGGCAGCTGCAATGTTTTCAAGATCCTTGCCCTTCATCTCGGGGTGTCTTCGAAGGTAATCCTTTGAATATCGCATGAGGTAGGGAAAATCCAGAGACCAACAGGCAGTCCCGAAAATGGGCAGCCAGAAGAGCTGTCTCTTTAAGAAAAACTTGATGAAGGGGATGCGTTTGTGAAAAACCCGCAGCAGCACCATGACATCTGTCGAGGACTGATGGTTGCAGATAATGAAATATCGCTCTTTGCGGTTCAGTCCATCCAGCCCCTGGATATCCCACGAAATATTGTCAGTAAGGTCCTGTATAAACATGAGCCCGTTCAACCAGCCTTCAACGATGCGGATGAGGACAGAGCTGATCACAGGCTGAAGTTTTTTACTGCGCAGCGTGAACTTTACCAGGGCCATGGTGTAGCCCGGTATTGACCAGAAAAGGGTGTTGATAATGATGAGAATGATAGTGACCGGCCCCGCGATGAAAGGGGGGAGGGAAATTGTGCAGCCTGTTTTTTTCAATACACCCATATATCAACTGCCTTTCATACGAACTCATACAGATAGGGGATATAATAATTTCAGTACTGCATACGGGCAAGTTCTCAGACATGACAGTCAAATGCACCGTCATTGATGGTGTGAATCTTCTCAACATTGGCTTGTAAGCACATGCGGATCAGGGAAACAGGTATGCTGGAAATCTTGTAACTACTCAGGCTGATAGGCTGAAGGATTTGAGTAAAAAACTATTAAAATAGGGTGCCCCCCTATATGGCCTTTGCCGCGGGAGGGGAATTAGTCAGTATCCTTTCAGGTATCAGTGCCTCAAGGGCATTTGCTTCAGGGTACCCACCGGATAAGCTGAACAGTTACGCGCTTTTTAAGGAATGGCTCGTTCAAAGGATAGTTTCCTCTTTTTCAAGATAGGTTTCCTGCTGAATCGGGAAGATGATCCTGAAACAAGCGCCACCGAGATGTGATTGAAGAATTTCGATTGTGCCTTTGTGCATCTCGGTATACACCTTCACGGAAAGGAGCCCGAGACCGTTTCCCTCGTGTTTTGAGGTATAGAATGCCTCAAAGATGCCCTTTCTTTTTTCTGTCGGGACTCCGGGGCCGTTATCGTGTACCTCAAGGATTGCCTTGTCTCCTTCCTGGTGAACTGCAACCTCTATCCTGCCGTTATCCTTGGTTGCACCTGCTGCATTGAGCACCAGATTGATCAGGAGTTGCCGCAGGATAAATTCGTTTCCCGTGACATTAAGCTCTGCACTTCCTGTATAACTCAGGGATCGCCCGGCAATCATATGGTGCTTGCGGATCAAATTTAAGGTCTCTTTTGTTATGAGCGGCAAATCCAGCAGTTGGAATTTTTCAGGAATATTCTTTCTGCCGATCTGTGCGAGTTTTCTGGATAAGTTTTTCAAGTCTCCCACTGCGCTGGAAACCTTTTGCTGGATGTCTTCATCGATGGTCCTGGCATGCTCCGAGCTTGCGAGCTTACTGCAATAGTAGTCCAATATGACGAGAATGTTGTTGATGTCGTGAGCTACAGATGCAGCAAAGGTGCCGGCAATTGAGCGTTTCTGGGCTTGAATGAGTTCATTGCGCTGGATGAGAAGCTCTTTCTCGTCAAAGGCCAAACGCTCCAGGAGTATCCATAAAAGGAAAAATAGTACAACTGTCGTTAACCCGATGAACCCCAGCCCCTTGAATATCTCGATCATTTTAAGATCAGTTACACTTGTGGCTATACTTGCCGCGATGAGTCCGGAGAGCCAGATATATAATCCGCATAACAGACAATAGATGG
>CAYRCP010000039.1:3323-11606 GCA_964422755.1 uncultured Bacteriovoracaceae bacterium
GCACCTACTGCCTGAGTAGTTACCGATTTGCTCCACAGGCGGCAGGGGTAAATGTATCTGCAGGGCACATCAGATCGAGCATGAACCCGGTGAGTTATTGGGGCTCATAGTGGAGTACACCCAGACCCTCGAGGATGACCCGTCAATGGTAATTTCTCCTGCAACAGCTTTGAGCTTTTTATCTACCACGAACCGGAATCCATCAACTTCAAAAACATGATCGTCATTTTTCGGCTCATCCAGAGCCAGGCGCAGTTGCGCTCCCCCTCAACCATATGTAATGTATACCCTTAAATCCGCGAGAGCTTTTTCCTTAAAGTAATTTTTCAGCCCCTTTTTTCCACCATCGGTCAGTGTTATCATGTTCTTCTCCCTGTTGTTTTTTATGTGTTTTCTGTTACTATCGTGTACGAGGCACTTTCGTACATTTGTGATGAGTTGACATTGATCTGTGTCAATGGATGTACAAAAAAGTTGAGACGCTATGGATGCACTGGACATTATTGAACATATACCGCTCTTTCAGGGCCTGCCGAAAAAACAGATGGAGATTCTCGCTGCATGCGCGCGAGAGAAACGCTTTGCGCCGGGGCAGACGATTTTTGTCGACACGCAGGAGGCCCAGGCTTTTTATCTCGTGGTGTGGGGCAGGGTGAAGATATTCAAATCCACCCTCGACGGCAAGGAACAGACGATTTTTCACTTTGGCCCGGGTGAACCGTTCTGCCTTACGGCCTTGACGGATGAATCCTCTCCGGCAAGTGCCATGGCGCTCGAAGATACCCATATCCTCATGTTTCCTGACGATATTTTAGAGGACGTGGCAAGACAGGAACCGTCGTTGCTTTTCAACATGATTCTCGTACTCTCAAGGCGTCTCAAACAATCGCTCAACCTCATCGAGTCGCTCTCCTTAAAGGAGATTCCTCAGCGTCTCGCAACGTTTTTGTTGCATTCGGGTGAGCCCGGCAAGGTTCCCGATGTAGTTGAACTGGGGTTTTCTCAGCGTGAACTGGCTAAGATTCTGGGCGCTGCCCCCGAGACCCTCTCCCGGGTCTTCAAGAAACTCGGAAGCGACGGGGTCTTAAGTGTAGAGGGTCGTACGATCAGGCTGCACGACCGCCAGGCCTTGGAAGAACTTGCCCGGACGGATTCTTAGGGCTGCATATCCTGCGTGGTTGTCACCCCGGAAGAGAGAAGTGAGACACTGCATGGTGTTTTTGCCGGCAGCTTAATCGTGATCTTCGATTACCCTGCCGCTGCAGATAAACGAGATCCCCTGTCCCGATGCAAGACCGGTCATGAGGCTTTCGATAACAGGCTCATTGATCATATGGTCTGCCTTCCATTGTACGATGAAGTTGGCGCCTGAGCCGCCGGTGGTATCCGATTCCTTGACATAGATATAGGTCGAGGCCATGGGGGCAAGCCGTATGGGATCTTTTACATACTCTCTCACCAATGATCCGCCCGAATCATAGTAGGGTGCCGAGACAATGGTGAGGGGGTAGTTGCGGTCTGTGTTGCGGATGCTTAACATTGCCGCCAGGTTGAAGGTTTTGCTCCGATCTCCGTAGAAAATATGTGAATAAACCGAGACATACACGGTCTGTCCGTTTGAGAGGTTGTTTTCAGAGGCCCCCCGGGCACAGGTGTATGAAAAAAATATGAGAAAAAAAACCAGGAATGGCAAGATCCGTTGTTTATGAAGTCTTTGTTTCATAGTTCCTCCCTTTTCGCTGCAATTTTACCATGTCTGTCTCAGATTTACGAGTTCGGGAGAATAATTGCTCTATCGTGCAGCAGCGTGTGCACAGGAAGATTGCTATCTTTTCCGGTGATGCTGGTATTCACCTTCCAGCCAGAAGACGTCTTCGGCGATTTCATGGTACAACTCAGACGGTATCAGGTCATGGTAAATCATCTGAATGCAGTTTTCTGCCTGTTTGAGAATCTCGTCTTTGTCCGGGGAGGTTGTTTTGTGCAGGAGACAATGCAGCAATCCGATTTTTCTGTGCAGGGTATAGTACCAGATAGAGACAACGAGTCCCGGCCTCCCTGATTTTTCCATCATAAATACGTTTGCGTCATGCTCCCTCTTTCCGGGGTCGGGGGTGGTGTCGAGATTCTGATGTAAATGCCCGCATTCGTGCCACAGTGCCGAGAGGATAAAGAATTCTCCGAGTGCCGGCCAGACCCGGTATATCCGATAAACAGTGCGTACAAAGCTATGAGGAATGACCAGCATTTTTGTTGTCGGCGTGTTGCCGTACCTGCGGGCATGGTTAAGGCGGGTTCTTACGGTGAGCTCTTCGTAACCGAATATCGGGGTCAGGAATATGTCGAACCCGCAGTTTTTTGCGAGATCGATTATGTGGTTCTTGAGCTTTCTTTTCGAGGATATCCGGGTGCCCGGTACCTCTACAGTGTGCAGGGCACGTTCAAACTCGGATCTGTGCTGCTTTCGTTCATCCGCAAACGACAGGCTTTCCATAGTAATACATATAAGTGCCTATTACGTGGATGCCAAGTCCGGATACCCCGTAATGCGGGGCTGCGGGGGTAGTTCATTCATCCCACGGCAAGCATTTGAGATGGAATAAACCGTGTATGAACGGCATCAGCCGGGTATAAAGACGCGATCCGGTATCTGTCGGTATATTCCGTGGGGAGGTATGCTCTCAGAGCGATCCGTCAAGCTCGTCGGCCACGGATTTTTTGCAGACCCTGCAGCGCTGTGCTCCTCGAAACAACGGGTTTCCGCATGAAGAACAGTGATACCTTTCGCATTCCGACCGTGCCCACTCCACGCTTCCTTCCTTGTCACCGTGCAGGGCCACTTTCTCACGCCACAGGGGTATGGTCCTTTCCATCACACGTTTGCCTGTTGCCAGTCCGAAGTTTGTAATCATCTCGCACGGCCAGTCATCGCACTGGTGGCAGGAGTAATACCCTTTAGCCTTCACGCAGTCCCGTATTGTGCACAGTTTGCACCAGGCATAGAGTTTTTTCACGGGATCGGCCTGCATGCATCCGAGACACCCGGTTTCTTCAGGCGGCGTTCCATAGAGGTTTCCCATGACTTTTTTAAATTTATCGTTGTTGTCCCTTGTGGCTATGTACACGCCACAAAGGCCGCAATACAGGCCGCACGGTGCCATCAAATCCGTATTTCTGAACTCCTCCTCGTTCCATCCTTTCATATTCATTGCTCCTTGTGATTCATATTATACCGTAGAGATAGTATTAACACGTTGCTGGGGTATCGAGATAGGGGAATACCTCGGGGGGAGGAATGCGGCATAGTTGATTGGTATGTAAGATGTGGCCGGGGAAAACAACTTTCGAGGGTGAGATTAAACGCAGGGCATGCGAAACTGCAGCAGACAGGGAGAGTTCAGAAAAAATACAGGGACATGGTTTCAACTATTCAATAAAGATATTAAATAGTGAAAACCATGTCCCGTTGTTATCGGTATTTGCTGGTGAACAACAGGAAAAAGACTACTGGATATCGAGTATTTTTACGTCAAAAATCAGTGTTTTTCCTGCTAACGGATGATTGAAGTCAACAACAGCTTTGTCGTCTTTCAGTTCAGTTACCTGTCCGTGGAGTATCTGTCCATCCGGACCCTCTGCCTGGACCTGAGCATCTACCTGCTGTGCGCCTTCGGGAAGCTGATCTTTCTGGACTTCCACGATCGCTTCTTGAATGACAGGGCCATAGCCTTCTTCGGGATCAACCGTGACCTCTTTGGTGTCGCCCACCTTCAATCCTTCCATGGCGGTTTCGAGCCCGGGAATAATCTGGCCGGAGCCCTGGACATAGGTTAAGGGCTCGCCGCCTACATTGGAATCGACAACCTCTTTGTTGTCAAGCGTAAGGGTATACTCGATGGAAATTGTCTTGCCTGAAGTAATCGTCATACGTTCCTCTCCTTTCTGTGCTTCAGCTTGCGCTGCCAACGATGCTACAGCAACCCAGTAAATGCTGAATACAATGATACGAAATGTTTTTTTTGCATTGTTCATTAGCGTGCCATCCTTCTTATGCAATGTTATCGGTGAAAAATTATAGGTTACAAACAGAGATGAGAAGTGATTTTTGTCCTGTCAGCATCGAGAGTTTCTCCCGGATGCTGCCGTTTTATCGGGACGCGCCTCGTTTACAATGATCGCTCGTCCCTGGAAGGGCTTGCCTTTAAATTCTTTCATAGGGACTGACCTTGGATAATTTTTACGCTTGTTACCTCACCAAACGTGGTGAAAAGGCCTTGTATATGCGTTTCAGGGATTTTGTAGGGGGGATTCCCCACATAGAGGTTCATGGCACAAAGCCTCCTATGAAATTGTGCGGAGCTAATTACTATAGAACAAAACCAATAGCAAACAAATTAAAATATGGTAAATCTTTGGCCGTGTATATCGAATGCTGTCCTGCAGCTGCGCAGTATGTATCTGCCGGTATCAATCAGCGGATCTTCATCTCAGGCACCGAAGTTGCGATAAGGATGCGCATATGGGTGCGTTGTCCAGTCGGAGCGCCTAATGTCTTCGGGTACGCCTGGGAACAAGACCCTGGTCGAACATCTTCTTGTATTCACATGCGAAGTTGTCGATGACCGTGCGATCCCTTTTTGAATCGATAATGAGGGCCGCTATGCACATCACGATAATCATGCTGAATCCGGTAAAGAATCCGATCATATATATACCCCTCCTTATGGGCGGATCATCTAATACTCCTGTTCATGAAAGAAGAAAATCAGACATGCTATGAAAATATTGTAGGAATATATGGGACCATAGGACGAATATCGTTACCCCTTACCTCGTTGAGTTGACGCCGGTAAAGATAAAAACATTGATTACAGATGCTTATAATGATGATGCACGGAGGGGTTGAAACCCAATGATAGAGTTTCAAATGGAATAATAATTACAACGGACAATGATAGTGGAAAGAACAAAAAAATTGTGCTAACGACTGCAGCTCATTGTTTTAAAATTGAGCTGCATTATCAATAATTATGAACGGATATAATTAGTTAAGGATTCATAACTATGGAAGAAAATAGCACAGATCAAGAATCGAAACAATTGCTCCGAATTGTCCTTGCAAACGATAATCCGATAGAGGCTGCGGGTCTGGTCGGTCTTTTGGCAAACGTATACGATGTCGAATCCACAACCGTGACCTTGAGGCTGAGTGAAATAATTAACAGCGTTCAAATCAAGGTAGTTGACCTTATCATACTGGATATTCCCCATGGCCTTGAAGAAAAGTCTGAGATCCTGCGTATGGTTGAATTGATACGAGAGCAAGAACACGTCATCCCCATCCTGCTTTTGGGATCGGATTTTGATAGTCATATAACACCGCTAGCCGTTCAATCGGGTGCGAATGGCCTGTTTGATAAATCCTGTTCGAGTGAAGAGTTGCTGCTCGGCATAGACCGTATTCTGCAGGGGAAATTGTTTTTAAAGCAGGTCCTCTCGGAAATCCTCGACGGTTCAAGAGCCAACGCATACCGTGACCATAGGGAAGCCCAATCCTGGAAATATCTCTCCTCCCGCGAATTCCAGGTCATGAATCTGCTGCTGGCAGGGAAAAACCTCGCCGGAATCGGCAGACAGATATCGCTCAGTATGAAGACGGTCTTTACCTACAAGCAGAGGGTGTTTGAGAAACTGAATCTGAAAAACACCACAGACCTTATAAAATATGCCTATGATTATGAGCTCATCCCCGTTGGAACGAACAGGAGAACGGACAAGAAAGTCGCATGACCGCCATGCTTGGAGGTGGCCCTATCTGCGGGCAGTCTGACCACCGGCCTTGCGCATGGAAAGAGAAATCCGCCTGCGTTTTATATCCACCTCTACTACCCGCACTTCTACCTTCTGGTTCACCTTGACAACCTGGGCGGGGTCTTTGACAAAGCGGTCCGCCAGCTGGCTTATGTGTACAAGGCCGTCTTGATGCACGCCGATATCCACAAACGCCCCGAAGTTGGTGACATTCGTTACAATACCCGGCAGCTCCATGCCTTCGGCCAGGTCTTCCATGCTCTTTATACCCTCGGCAAAGCTGAAGACCTCAAATGCCTGCCTGGGGTCCCGGCCGGGTTTGGCAAGTTCGGCCATGATGTCCTTGAGGGTCGGCATGCCTGCGGATTCGCTGACGTAGCGGGTTAAGTCTATTCGTTCTCGAAGCGACTCTTCTTTCATCAGGTCTTTCACCGCACAGCCGAGATCACGGGCCATTTTCTCTACCAGTGCATAGCGTTCGGGATGGACGGCACTGGCATCGAGCGGGTGTGCTCCCTCCCTGATGCGCAGAAAACCAGCTGAAAGCTCAAAGGCTTTTGCACCGAGGCGTGGCACCTTTTTCAGGTCTTTCCGGTTCTTGAAAGGGCCGTTCTCATTTCGATGAGCAACGATATTGCCTGCCAGGATTGGTCCCAGGCCGGATACGTAGGCAAGCAGCTCTTTGCTGGCAGTATTGACCTCTACCCCCACAGCATTGACGCAGCTCATCACCACATCATCGAGCTTGCCCTTGAGCTTTGTCTGGTCCACATCATGCTGGTATTGTCCCACGCCGATGGATTTCGGATCGATCTTTACCAGTTCCGCAAGCGGGTCCATGAGCCGTCTTCCAATAGAGACCGCCCCGCGCACGGTCACGTCATGATCCGGAAATTCCTGTCTCGCCACCTCCGAGGCAGAGTAGACCGAGGCGCCGCTTTCGTTTACCATGATTACGGGTATGGCAAGGCCGAGCCCGCGCACAAAGGCCTCGGTTTCGCGGCCGGCAGTACCGTTGCCGATGGCTATCGCCTCGATGGCAAAACGTTTTGTCATGTCCAGCATGAACTTTCCTGCTTCCTCGACTTTCGCGGCTGACTGTGTAGGATAGATCACGTCGTGGTGCATGAGCATTCCCTGGCTGTCGAGGCAGACCACCTTGCATCCGGTGCGAAACCCCGGATCAATGGCCAGAACCCGGGCACGTCCCATGGGTGACGCCATGAGGAGTTCCCGCAGATTCGTGGCAAATACCCGGATCGCCTCTTCGTCTGCGCGTGATTTCAACATGGTCCTGATCTCGTTTTCCATGGACGGCCCCAAAAGACGTTTATAGCTGTCTCTACAGGTCAGACGTACCTGCCCCGTGCACGCGTTTTCATTTCTGCAGATAAGGTTGTCGACAAGCGCAAGGGCCCGGTCCTCGTCAGGGCGGATCGAGAGCTTCAGCAATGCCTCTTTGTTTCCCCTGAACATGGCAAGGATCCGGTGGGATGGCGCCTTTACTGCCTGTTCTTCCCACTGAAAATAGTCCCGGTAGGTGGCAGCCTCTTCCTCGGCTCCTGTGTATACATCGGTCCTGATTTTTGCATCTTTTTCAAAAAGAGATCGCATGGCAGCCCTGATGTCTGCATCCTCTGCAATCTGTTCAGCGATGATATCCCGGGCACCTGCCAGGGCATCGTCAGCATCTTCCACGCCCTTGTCCGGGTCGATAAAGGCGGCTGCTTCCTCGTTCGGATCGATCCCCTCTGCCTGGGAAAAGATGAGATCTGCCAGCCCTGAGAGCCCCTTTTCCCGTGCGGCGCTGCCCCTGGTTCTGCGCTTTGGACGGTACGGCAGATAGGTGTCTTCCAGCTCTGCGAGCGTACCGGCTGCATCAAGGGTTTCGCGCAGTTCTTTGGTAAGAACCTCCTGCTCGGTCATGGATTTGATGATCGTCTCCCTCCGTGCATCGAGCAGTTCCAATTCCTTGAGCCGGTCCCTGATCGTCTCTATGGCCACCTCATCGAGCGAGCCGGTATTTTCCTTGCGGTACCTGGCAATGAACGGCACTGTGGCGCCGTCTGTCAAAAGGGCGTCTACCGCTTTGACCTGCTGCGGTTTTACGTCGATTTCCCTGGCAATCTTAGCATAGTACGATTCTCTCATGGTCTGTTTCTTTCCCCTCAGGTTTTTTCCATCCGGCTTCACAAATGTTACGCCGGGCACGTCCTGTTTCACGTTGCATCCAGAGGAACAACAAAAACATAATAAGCTGCCGGGAAGCAACCCCTAAGAGAACTCTTTGAAACCGGCAGGTGTTTACTATGCTGCAGGTGTAAGCCAAAAACGTCTGTGCTATAGGATAATTATCGACAAGAAAATCATCATCTCTCCGATATACCTCGCAAGGAGAGATGTGGTTTATACATAATGCATTCTACTGCTTAAGCATCACTCCTTAATGCCAGAAGAAGATGCACAGTCTCT
>CAYRCP010000040.1:0-11447 GCA_964422755.1 uncultured Bacteriovoracaceae bacterium
CCCAGCCGTTTTCCGCCAGGCTTCTTTTCTGCTCGACAATATCAACCTCGAGCCCGTCAAGTGCCTCTGCAAATCTCTCCTTGGGACCCACAACCACAATGCGGTCTATATCTTCGCACGCGATGAGAACCTCGACGATGTGCCTGATAATGGGCTTGCCCGCAACGTCGAGCAGCGCTTTATTCCTCTTGAATATCTTCCTCGCGGCCTTTCCATCTCCGGCAGTAATAACAGCGTCTATACCCATGTATCTCGTATGACCTGAATATTTTTATCCTGTCAAGAAATCATTTTACCTGTAGCTTGATTTCTTGACATTGGATTCATATCCATCTACAGCATCTTTTTATTACCCGGATCCCATACTCTTATGAAGATAACGACAAACACACCTGAAACAAACCCAACCGCACTGAGAGCACTTGTTGCCGTATGGCCGATATGTTTAGGATACCTTGCCATAGGCCTGGCATTCGGGGTACTCGCACGGCAATCCGGACTCGCGGTATATCAGATCGCATTGATGTCCATGATCGTGTTCGCCGGATCCGCCCAGTTCATTGCCGTGTCCATGATCAGCTTTGGCGCATCCGCACTCTCCATTATCATCACCACCTTTATGGTCAATCTCCGTCACCTTCTCATGAGTTCGTCACTTACGCTCCATCTCAAGGGCAAAAACAAAGCCATGCTCTCGTTATTCGCATACGGGGTAACTGATGAGAGTTTCGCGGTGAATCTCGGGAAATTCTTAGACGGCGACTGGAATCTCAAAGATGCCCTCGTGGTCAATCATGTTGCAAATGTCTTCTGGGTCATCAGCACTATTTTAGGCGGTTATGCCGGGCAGTTCATCCCTGCCGGGGCATTCGGCATCGACTATGCGCTGACCGGCATGTTCCTGTGCCTCCTCGTCTTCCAACTCAGGGGCCGGCTTTATGTCCTTGTCGCAGTAATCGCCGGGATACTCTCGGTGGTCTTCTATCTCGCCATACCCGGCAATGCATATGTGATCCTTTCCTCCGTGCTGGCTGCCACCATCGGGGTGGGTATCAAGAGCTGGTATCTGCATACCAAAAAGGTCGAACAATGACGGGCGAACAATACCTCTTGTGCGTACTCGGTATGGGACTTGTCACCTACATTCCCAGGTGGCTGCCGCTGTTTTTCCTTTCCGATAAACGCCTGCCCCTGTGGCTCGTGGAGTGGCTGAGCTTTATCCCGGCATGCATACTGAGTGCCCTGATCTTTCCATCCATCATCATAAACCCTGATACCGGCTCCATTGGATTCATTCACCCGGAATTCCTCGTCGCCGTCCCCACTTTTTTATTCGCCCTGAAGACAAGATCTTTAGGCGGCACAGTGATAGTGGGGATGAGCCTGTTCTGGCTTGCGGATAAATTCCTGTGATCCCGGGAGTAACTACTCAGGTTGGTTCGGCTTCGGGCGCCTGTCTGCCTTCTCCGTTGCAGCGACCCGTAATACGCTCGGGAATTGCTTTCGCCAGACCTTTCCTGATAGAAACCCTCGCATGATCTATATAAAACTCATCCTGACCGCCATTTTCTGGGGCGGCACCTTCATAGCCGGCAGGATTATCGCGCCGGATATCGGCCCCTTTTCCGGCTCATTCCTGCGTTTTTTATTCGCCTCCGCACTGCTTCTGGCTCTCTGTCATTCCATGGAAGGAGGACTGCCGAGGCTGAAGACCTCCCAGATCCTCCCGGCGATCCTGCTCGGCCTCACCGGGGTCTTTGCATACAATTTCTTTTTCCTTTCAGGACTCAAGACCGTCTCGGCCAGCAGGGCATCCATCATCATCGCGAACAATCCGGTATTTCTCGCGCTCTTTTCCTCATTGTTCTTCAAGGAGCATCTGAGCATCAGGCGGGCAGCGGGCATTGTGCTGAGCCTCATCGGAGCCGTAATTGCCATTACCCGCGGGAATCCGGCCATGATCTGGCAGGGTGCGGTCGGGGTCGGGGAATTACTTATCTTCGGCTGCGTGGTAAGCTGGGTTTCCTATTCGCTCATCGGCAAAAAACTGATGCAGGATATCTCCCCTGTTTCGGCTGTCACGTATTCTTCCCTCTTCGGCGCACTCTTTCTGTCTTTTCCTGCGTACATAGAGGATATCACCCATGCCTTTATTAACTATTCGTTCCTGACCTGGATCAATATTCTCTATCTCGCCGTATTTGGTACGGTTCTCGGTTTTACCTGGTTCTACGAGGGCATCAAGACCATCGGACCGACAAGAGCAGGGGTCTTCATCAACTTTGTTCCCATAAGTGCAATTCTTCTGGCCTTCTTCATGCTCGGCGAAAAAATGGATCTCTCCTTGGTCTTTGGTGTTGCCCTGGTAACGCTGGGGGTCTTCATCACAAACAGAGCGTAGGTGTTCCCGGGGGATATGCGTTGCAGGATTATCTATCTTCCCTGAGCCATTAGTGCCCTTCATTTATCATCTATGCAGCCATAAACCTTGACTTTATCTCTATGGGCGCGTACTTTTTCACTATTGATAAATATCTATCTCACCCAGTATAAAAAAGAGGAGGTTTGAGGATGAAGAAATTTCTATGGTTAATTATCGGGCTTGTCATTATTGCTATCATCGCGGTCATGATGATGCAGCAGAAAGAAGAAGGAGACGTGGCACTGACGGGGAAAACCTTGAAACTTGCAATGGATGCAGACCCGGTATCGCTGGATCCCCTTGTACAGCTTTCCGGAGGAATGCTTCAGTACTCCCATATGGTTTTTGATCCGCTCATCCGCTGGACAAAGACTATGGAGATGGAGCCGAGACTCGCTACGAGCTGGGAACGCATTGACGACAATACCATGCGGTTCATCCTGCGAAAAGACGTGAAATTCCACAGCGGCAATCCCTTTACGGCAAAGGACGTGAAGTGGACCGTCGAGCGGCTGAAGAAGAGCCAGGATTTCAAAGGCCTGTTCGAACCCTTTGAAGGCGTGAACGTCATTGATGACTACACCTGCGACCTGGTAACCAAACAGCCCTATTCCCTGGTTATGAACATGGCAACCTATATCTTCCCCATGGACAGCGTTTTCTACACAGGGACAGATGAGGCCGGCAATCCCAAAGATGCCATTGTCAAAACAGGTCCATCTTTTGCCCTTACCCATGAATCCGGCACAGGGAAATATATGGTAACCGAGAGGGAACAGGGTGTCCAGACAGTATTCGAGGCATTTGCAGACTACTGGGATACCAATTCTCCGGGCAATGTGGGCAAGATTATCCTTACCCCCATCAAGAACGATGCAACCAGGGTAGCAGCACTGCTCTCGGGCGATGTGGACTTCATCATGCCCGTACCTCCCCAGGATTATGAGAGGGTAGCAAAAGGAGAGAATTCACAGCTGGTAACCATGTCCGGAAGCAGAATCATCACCTTCCAGCTCAATCAGAACAGGCGTCCCGAATTAAAAGACCCCAGAGTGCGTCTTGCCATCGTGTATGCCATCAATAATGAGGGCATCGTGGAGACCCTCATGAAGGGAACCGCCACTGCAGCAGGACAGCAGGCCCCCATTGGATTTGCAGGATATAAAGCCGAGCTGAAACCCCGCTACGATCTCGACAAGGCCAAGGCCCTCATGAATGAGGCAGGCTATGCAGACGGATTTAGCTGCTCCATGATCGCTCCGAACAATCGCTATGTCAACGACGAGAAGATCTCAGAGGCGGTCGTTTCCATGCTTGCCAAGATCAATATCAAGGTTAACCTCAAGACCATGCCCAAGGCCCAGTACTGGGATCAGTTCGATGCCCAGGTGGCTGACATACAGATGATCGGATGGCATCCCGATACCGAAGATTCTGCCAATTACAGCGAATTCCTCGTGATGTGTCCAAACAAGGAGACCGGCTACGGACAGTACAACAGTGGAAACTACTGCAATGCAAAGGTAGACGAACTCGTGCTCGCCAGCCAGACAGAGACCGATCCGGAAAAACGCTCCGCCATGCTGCAGGAAGTGGAACAAATCCTGTACGACGATGCGGCATATGTTCCGCTGCACTGGCAGAATCTCTCCTGGGCAGGCAAGAAAAACCTCAATATCGACCCCATTGTCAACGTGATGAACTTCCCCTATTTCGGAGACCTGGTAATCGATTAATGAGTGTATTGTAATAATAGTCGCGATTATGACACAGGAGCATATATCTGTTGATATATGCTCCTGTATATGCAACTAGATGAATACATGTTTGCATTCACCGTAAGAAGGATTACCCAAGGCATCTTTGTGATGCTTGTGATAAGTTTTTTGTGCTTTACCATCCAGCATGCCATCGGCGACCCTGTCAGAGACATCGTGGGCATCTCTGTTTCCAAAGCAGAGAGGGAGGCCCTGCGGGAAAAGATGGGGCTGAACGACCCGTTTTTAACCCAGTATGTCCGGTTTCTGGGCAAGGCTGTCCAGGGCGATGTGGGAATGTCATTCTTCTTCAAAAAACCCGCATTGCAGGTCATCCTTACAAAGGCCCCGGCAACACTTGAGCTTGTCTTCGTCAGTTCTCTTATCATTATCTTTGCCTCTATCCCGCTCGGAATCTTCTGCGCCATCAATCCCAGAAGACTCCTGTCCCGCATGATTATGGGACTGAGCATTGTGGGGGTATCCATACCGGTCTTTCTCACGGCCATTATGCTTATCTACATTTTTTCCGTCGAACTTCACTGGCTTCCCTCCTTTGGACGGGGCCAGCTCGTTTACATCGGCGGATGGGGCAGCGGGCTGTTTACCCTTGACGGATGGAAGCACCTGCTCCTGCCGAGTATCGCCCTGTCCTCCATCATGCTTCCGCTGTTCATCCGGCTCATACGCTCGCAGATGATGGAGATCCTGGAGACGGAATACATCAAGTTCGCCTGGGCAAAGGGACTTCACCGGAGACGTATCTGGTTCGTGCATGCCTTCAAGAACACCCTGCTCCCGGTAATCACGGTAGGAGGTGTGCAGCTGGGTACCATGATCGCGTTCACCATCCTGACCGAAACGGTCTTTCAGTGGCAGGGGCTCGGATTCCTCTTCATCGAGGCTGTCGAGCGTGCAGATACAACGCTTCTCGTGGCATACCTCATGGTGGTGGGAATCATATTCGTGGTGGTGAATACGCTCGTGGATATCATCTACGGCCTGGTCAATCCCATGGTGAGAATACAGGGGAGCAAGTAATGGGAAGGTGGGGGCGAATCAGGCAATCCTATATGCTCTACAGCTTTTTGAGAGATCCCATTGCCATGATTTGCCTGTTCATCCTGTGTCTCCTTTTCGCCTTCAGTTTCCTCGCCCCGATCATAGCCCCGCACAATCCCTATGCATCTGCATCCATCAATGTGCTCAACGCCGAAACTCCTCCCATGTGGATGGAAGGAGGCAATCCCGATTTCATTCTGGGAACCGACAGCCAGGGAAGAGGCCTGTTGAGCACCCTGCTCTACGGAATGCGCACCTCCATCATCATCGGCTGCTGTGCCGTGTTCCTGCAGGGCTTTCTGGGGGTGCTCATAGGGCTTGTATCCGGATATGTCGGAGGCAGAATTGATTCCTTCCTCATGCGCCTGGCAGATGTACAGCTCTCCTTTTCCACCATGATGGTGGCAATCTTTTTAAGCGCCATATTCCAGGCAGCATTCGGTGTTGCCATGTACGAACAGTTTGCCGTGCCCATGCTCGTTTTAGTGATCGGTCTTGCGGAATGGCCCCAGTATGCCCGCACGGTCCGGGCATCCGTGCTTGCGGAAAAGGAAAAGGAATACGTGGAGGCGGCCCGGGTTATCGGGCTGAACGCGCAGCGAATCATGTGGCGCCATATCCTGCCCAATACACTCTCCCCAGTGCTTGTGATATCAACCGTTCAGGTGGCCAATGCCATCATGAGCGAGGCCGCGTTATCGTTCCTTGGGCTCGGCATGCCTGTCACCAGGCCTTCCCTCGGCTCGCTCATCAATTCCGGATTTGAATTCATCTTCTCGGGTTCGTGGTGGATCACCCTGTTTCCGGGCGTCTTCCTCGTGATACTCATTCTCGTCATAAACCTGCTGGGCGACTGGCTGCGGGATGTACTCAACCCGAAACTATACAAAGGATAGGCAATGGAGCACCTGCTGGAACTTGAAGATGTCGTGGTCAGATTTGCACTCCGGTTCGGTGATTTGACCGCCGTCGACGGGGTGAGTTTCTCGCTGAGCCCGGGAGAACGCATGGGTCTTGTGGGTGAGAGCGGGGCAGGCAAATCCGTAACCGGGTTCTCCATCATCGACCTCATCAGCAAGCCGGGCTATATCGCGTCAGGACGAATCCTCTTCGAAGGCAAAGACCTTGCTCACCTCAGCGAGGAAGAGATGCGGATTATCCGGGGTAACAGGATCAGCATGATCTTTCAAGACCCCATGATGACACTCAACCCGGTACTGACCATTGGATCGCAGATGGTCGAAACCCTGCAGGCACACTTCGACATCAGCGAAGAGGAAGCCGAAAGAATCGCACTCGATAAATTGAAAAAGGTCTATATCTCCTCCCCGCAAAAGAGGCTGAGCCAGTATCCTCATGAATTTTCCGGCGGCATGAGACAACGGATCGTCATAGCCATCGCACTGCTCACCGATCCATCGCTCATCATTGCCGATGAACCCACAACCGCGCTGGATGTGACTATCCAGGCGGAGATACTCGACCTGCTGCTGGAACTGTGCGAATCGGAAAAGACCGGGCTTATCCTCATCACCCATGATCTTGCCGTGGTCTCCCAGATAACGGATAAGATAGCGGTCATGTACGCCGGTAAAATTGTCGAGATGGGCAATACCGACACCATCATAACCGAACCGAAACACCCCTACACCCAGGGACTCATCAATGCACTGCCCGGCAGCGATCATAAGGGCAGCAGGCTGAATCAGATACCCGGCATGATGCCGTCCCTCATGAGTATACCGCCAGGGTGTTCATTCCACCCCAGGTGCCCCTTTCGCATGGACGTATGTGAGCAGCACGTACCCCCGTTGACGTATTACGAAACAGCCGAGAGGTCAGTGGCCTGTTATCTGATGGACCACGATTCCAAGGAGAGCATATGAATCAGACAAAGCCTCTTCTTGAAGTGCAGAATCTTACCAAGCATTTCGATATATCCGGGGGGTTCCTGGAACAGCTCAGGCTGGATAACATGCGTATCCATCTCAAGAAAACCATTGTGCATGCACTCAATGATGTGAGCCTTACCATCTTTCCCGGCGAGACCTTCTCTGTCGTGGGAGAATCCGGCTGCGGCAAGTCCACGCTCGGCAGAGCGGTCCTGGGACTGTATCCCATAAATGACGGCAGGGTATTCTATTCCGGAAACAGGATCGACACCAAGAATGCCAGGCAGATGCTCCCATACCGCAACAAGATGCAGATGGTCTTTCAAGACCCCTATGCATCTCTGAATCCACGCATGAGAGTGGAACAGACCCTGATGGAACCCATGCTTTTCCATAATCCCGAGATGTCAGGGGCGGAGGCAAAAGACAGGGTGTCGGCAGTAATGGAACAGGTGGGGGTGGACCCCAGCTGGGCTTCGCGTTACCCTCATGAGTTCTCGGGCGGCCAGCGGCAGAGGATCAGCATTGCCAGGGCATTGATGGTGGAACCGGATTTCATCGTGGCGGACGAGCCCATTTCCGCGCTGGATGTATCCATTCAGGCACAGATCCTCAATCTGTTCATGGATGCCCAGGAAGACCACGGGCTGACCTATATGTTCATAACCCATGATATGTCTGTTGTTAAACATATCAGCACCCGTGTTGCAGTGATGTACTTAGGGACAATCTGCGAGCTCGTCAGGACAGATCTACTCTTTTCAGCCCCCCGCCACCCCTACACACAGGCGCTCCTGAGTGCCATCCCGGTCCTGGGGACAAAAAAGGCCGATCATCTCAAACTCAAAGGAGAGGTCCCCACTCCCATCAAGCTCCCCACCGGTTGCGTCTTTCATAACCGGTGCCCTCATGCCTTTGATAGATGCATCTCAGAGATACCGAGACTAGCTCAATACGACTCGGGACGTCTCGTGGCCTGTCACGGGGTTGAAGAAGGGAAACTCTGATCCGGGTAATTTTTCATCACCAGTGCTGCCTGAAAACACCCTATCACCATCAATAATAGAATAAAGTTCTCATAATCGATGGTGATTGCTTTATCAACACTTGACATCCCCCCCTTCATCAGCTATATCCGAGCCCTATTTAGCGGTTAAGGAGTTACATGTATGAGTACATTCAGCGCAAAAAAGGGTGAGGTCCCCAGGAATTGGGTACTCGTCGATGCAACGGACAAGGTCCTGGGAAGGCTTGCAGCTCATGTTGCATCCATCCTGCGGGGGAAAACCAAACCGGAGTATACGCCTCACGCCGATGTTGGCGATTTTGTCGTGATAATCAATGCGGGTAAGGTCAAACTCACAGGGAACAAACTGGACCAGAAGATGTATTACCATCACAGCGGGTACATCGGCGGGATCAAATCGAAGTCTGCAAAACAGCTTCTGGAGAAAAAGCCTGAGGATGTCATCAAGCACGCAGTAAAGGGCATGCTCCCCAAGAACACCCTCGGAAGAGCGATGTTCAAAAAGCTCAAGGTCTATGCGGGAGAACAGCACCCTCACGAAGCTCAGATGCCTCAAGAGATTAATCTATAAGAGAGGATATTTATGGCAGAAAGAACATATGCCACTGGAAGAAGAAAAAATGCTACCGCTCGGGTATGGTTGCACCCCGGGACCGGTGAATTCACGGTAAACGGTAAACCCATGACTGAATATTTTGACAGAGAGACGTTGAAGATGTCGGCAATGCAGCCCTTTGATGTAACCGAGACAGCAGGCCAGTTTGATATCCTTGCCACCGTCAGTGGTGGTGGAATTTCAGGCCAGGCAGGCGCTATCCGTCATGGCATATCAAGGGCTCTGGCAGAATTCGATGTTGAAAGATACCGGTCAAAGCTCAAGTCTGCAGGATTCCTCACACGCGATCCCAGAATGGTGGAGAGGAAAAAATTCGGGCTTCATAAGGCACGTAAACGACCTCAGTTCTCAAAGAGGTAATCACCATTGTCTCTATCAGTAGGTATCCTGGGCGCCACAGGGTATACCGGTGCAGAGCTCATGAGGCTCTTGCACAAACACCGGGAAGCCAGGATTACCTACTGTTCGTCCCGCCAGTATAATGGAAAAAAGATTTCGGATGTTCTCGGATTTCTTCAGGGGTGTGCGGACTACGAACTGGAAGAATTTGACGCTGAAGCAATAAAAAGCCGGTGTGACCTGATCTTTTCCTGTCTCCCCCATAGTCTCTCTATGGGGTTCATCCCTGATCTTCTTGACTCGGTCAAAGTTGTTGATCTGAGTGCTGATTTCAGAATACATGATGAACAGGTATACTCAAAATGGTATACAAAGCATAGCTGTGCACAGCTTTTAAGCTCTGCTGCGTACGGGTTATGTGAGATCTACCGGGACACCATCAAAGATGCGGCCCTTGTGGCAAACCCGGGATGTTACCCCACCAGCGTTCTCCTTCCTCTCATGCCTCTGTTGAAGAAACAGCTCGTAAGCTCCGCAGGGATCATCATCGACAGCAACAGCGGCGTCTCCGGGGCAGGAAGGGGCCTGGGCCTTACGACCCATATCTGCGAGGCCGGAGAGAGTTTCTCCGCTTATAAGGTAGGAAGATCTCACCGTCATATCCCGGAGATGGAACAGGAACTGTCTCTGGCAGCTTCCCAGCCTGTTGCCATCGATTTCACCCCTCACCTGATCCCCATCTCCCGGGGCATGCTCTCCACGATCTACGTAACAACCCGCCACGACGAACAAACCCTGAAAGAGTGCCTGAATGCCTTCTATAAAGATTCCCCGTTTGTCCACATCCTCAATGACGGCTTCCCCTCTACAAAGGACGTACGGGCAACGAACAGATGCATCATAGGTCTTACCAAGAACGAAACAACATCCAGGGCCGTGATCGTGAGCGTCATCGACAACCTCACCAAGGGGGCAAGCGGCCAGGCAGTTCAGAACATGAACATCATGTTCGGTCTTGACGAGACCACCGGCCTTGACTCCATACCCGTATTCCCGTAATTTGCTTCTATCAAGGTTCAGGGTACAAGGTACACGTTTTATAAACTTAAGACATGTGTTCTGCACTGAATGTTTGGTCTCTTTTCCCTGTACACGCATTTAACACTGCCTTTAGTTTTTTCCTTATACCTTAACCCCTCATACCCGGTTATAAAGGAGGTCAACAATGACAGGCCCCATTCGAAAATCCGTTGTCGCAGGAAGCTGGTACCCCGGTAATCCCCAAACGCTGAAGACAGACATCTCCCGCTATATTGAAGATGCATCCATACCTGATATTGAAGCAAAGCCCTCAGCCATCATCAGCCCTCATGCCGGCTATGTGTATTCGGGTCCGGTTGCCGCATACGCCTACAAAACACTGTCAGGCTATGACTATTCCACCGTTGTGGTGATAAGCCCCTCCCACCGGGCCAGTTTTCCGTTTGTTTCCATCTGGCCTGAAGGCGGCTTTGAAACCCCGCTGGGCACCATTGCTGTGGATGAGTCTTTGTGCTCCAGGCTTCTCCAATCCGCAAAGACCTTCAAAGATGAGCCGCGAGCACATACAGCAGAGCATGCCCTGGAGATTCAACTCCCCTTTCTGCAGTCGGTCCTAGGGTCCTTCAAGCTCTGTCCTCTCATTATGGGCCAGCAGGATTATCCCCTGTGTGAAGCCCTTGCCCTCACTCTCGCCCGGGAGATAGATAACCCGGGGGATGTCCTTGTTGTGGCAAGTTCGGACCTGTCCCACTTCCATTCGTCAAAAAAGGCCGAAAGCATGGATTCCAGGATAGCCGGGCGGATTGAGGATTTTGATGTCGCAGGCCTCAACCGTGACCTGGAGGGCTTTCAAAGCGAGGCATGCGGCGGCGGGCCGGTCATGACTGCCCTGCTGTATGCTCAAGAGACCGGCAGAACAAACACCAGGGTGCTGCGCTACGCCCACTCCGGACACATAACCGGAGACAATGCCTCGGTTGTTGGATATCTGGCAGCAGTGATCTACTGAGAACTGCATAGAGGGAACACCTTCAGGTTTCAATCACGTTTTTTGGGTTTCCAAAGGTGCATGGTGAAGTGCTGCACCTTTGCTGGTTCCTTACTTTGTAACTGCTCACATAGTCAGGCTGAAGCTGTTTTATGTGAAAATATAATCCAGTATTCAGAATTCAGAATCCAATTAAAACCTAACCCGAACAAGCCGGAACCAAGAAGTTTTAAAAAAGTGAACTCCTAAAAAAATCGTCGGAGTGTCGGCGAAATAGCCGTTATGTGCTGGGGCGTTGATCAA